>JAVZVD010000001.1:300000-586023 GCA_038878695.1 Fervidicoccaceae archaeon | reverse complement strand
TGATCGTTACGGACCCGCCGTACAGAGACGACGTGCCGTATGCGGAGCTAAGCGACTTCTACTACGTTTGGCTCAAGAGAATCCTGAGAGACTACCACCCGGAGGCGTTCAAGCACAGAACACAGTGGGAGGCGCTATCGCTACGGGAGATCACGTACAACGAGGGCAGAGTAAAGCACTTCCTCGGCAAAAGCGGTCCAGAGTACTACACGGAGCTACTTGGCAAAGCGTTCGAGACAATGGAGAAGAGGCTGAAGAAAGATGAACTACTAGTTGTCTATTTTGCTCATACGAGCCCTAGGGCGTGGCTTGAGCTTGTTGAAGCTGGATGGAGGCGTACACAGCTCGCTCTCACGAAGACGTGGGTTCTTCACACAGAGAGCGAGGAGAGGGTTACAGCTAGGGGTAAGACTGCTCTAAAGACAAGCATTATTGCAACGTGGAGGGTTAAAGACTGCGGTGAAGCCGAGCTGAGGACTGTTTCCGAGGAGGTTAGATCGCGGGTGAGGGAGCTCTTGAGCAAGGTAAAGCTGGACGGTACAGACCTCTACTTCGCCGCTTTCTCCACCGCTCTCAGCGTTTACACTTCGTACAGAGCTATAAGGAAAGCCATAGGAGCCTACGCGTCAACCGAGGACATCGTTAAGCAAGCCATGAGAATAGCATCCGAGGAGCTCGTCGGAGATGAAGCCGCGAAGCTCTCACCGATATCGCTAGCCTACGCGCTGATAAAGAGACTGCACGCTGGAGAAGCTACTGTTCTCCTGTCGAGCCAGGAGCTCATAACCCTGGGGTACAGTGTTCTCGGTGATGTAGCCGAGTCGAAGAAGAAACTAGGGGAAAAGCTCCACGAGGTACTTGTAAAGGAGAGAGCTATAACTCCGGTGAACACCGAGAGCAAGGGCTCGAAGGTAGCGAAGCAGAAGACCTACGTACTTCTCTCGCCGAGCTCGGACGACCCAGAAGAGCTCAAGAGGATAGCTGGGCTGAGAAAACTGGACCTGGTAAAACTCGGTGTTAGGGAGGATAGCAGGGTAAGAGAGCTATCGAACGCCCTGGACGTTCTCCACATACTCGAGTACGAGGTTACGCAGACGTTCAGCGAGTTCAAGGTTGTCTACGAGGAGCTCTCATCTAAGTACCCGCACCTCGTCGAGGAAGCTGTAGCGCTAGCGCGTGCTCTAGCCAGGATAAGGAGCGACCCCGAAGCCTCGCTGTGTTCAAGAGTTATAAGTATTCTTGAGCGTATTAAAACCTAGATGAATGAGATCATGTCCATTGTAGCTCAGGTCCCGCCTCTGAAGAGCATCAGAGTTAGAAAGGAAATCCTGGAAGGAAACTACACTCCGGCAATCGACATAGTACACATCGATAGGGGCACCGCACCCGAGTTCCTCAGAAACCCGGCTGAGTTCTTCAAGAGAACAGCTGTTACTCAGGGGATCAAGAAGCTTGTGATAATGGTACTGATGAGCCTCCTGAACATCAGAGAGGACGTAGTTGGAGGTGTGAGGTGCCGCGTTGAGTCAAGACTCTTCGTTCTTCCATCGCTGTTCGGAGGCGGAAAATCCCATGCTCTGGCAACCCTTTACCACGTGCTCAAGGTCATACGGGAGTCTAGAACCCCACGAGAAGCCGCAGAGGTTCTCGCCATCTTAGACAAAGACATAGCTGACTACGTGGTGAAGAACTGGCAGAGGTTCCACGAGGCGACGAAAATCAAGGTGGTTGTCGTCCATGGAGGTGAAAGCGACCACGCGCCAACACCGCTCGACAACAAGCCCATTAAGACCATCTGGGGCTACATAGCCGATAAGCTCGGAAACTACCAGCTCGTAGCCGTGCAGGACAACAATGTCGTAGCACCTTCGAAAGACCAGCTTAGAACCCTGCTGAACGGAAGCAGTGCGGTAATACTCATTGACGAGATAGCACAGTATTACGGAAGAATACCCGAAAACATGCGACCCCTGGTGAACCAGTTCATCCTGGTACTCTCGGAACTACTCACAACAGAGGATATACAGTCCTGCGCGGTGGTTATAACCATTCCCTTCAGCCCCGAGACAGGGAGACTCGAGAAGGCGCACGAGAAGCTCTTTGACGTTGACGTCATAAAGAGAGTGCTCGATAGAACCCGAGGAACCACGATAGTCGTCACGTCATTCGGGGACATAGCGTCGATCGTCAGGAAGAGGATTTTCGACGAGGACCCCGCTAAGCTCGCAAGCCTTGGAAGGAAGATCGGCGAAATGATAGTAAACGCTGTGCCCGCCACCGAGATCAGAGACCACCTGGTGAGGCGTAAGCTTGTAGACGAGCTCGAGAAAACCTACCCGGTTCACCCGGAGACCATAGAAACCCTGAGGGTTCTCCACCAGTACCTGAGCGAGCACTTCCAGCTCACCAGGAGCCCTCTGGCAATTGTAGCCGAATCCCTCAGAGCTGTTGAGCTCGGATGCTTTGACTGGACGGGTTTTGAACCGCATCTCCTCATGCCGTACTACGTGCCCGTCTTCGACGAAGCTGTCCTCGTCTCCAATTTGCCATCAACTGAGAGAGATTTCCAGAGGTTCGTGAGCGTCCTCAGGAGCTCTGTTGTTAGTGAGAGTACCTCAGTAGACGTGAAATGCACGGTTAAACCAGTTCACGAGCAGTACGTAGATAAGGAATACGTTCCCGCGGCGTACGCTATCTCCGTCTACATCTGGCTGAGAAGCCTCGCTGGAAGAGGCCTTGTAAGCAACAAGGACATATACCCAACGACCAGGGATGTCGCTTACGCAGTAATCGACCTCCCGGTAGCCAAGGACAGTAAGTGGTACGATGCCGAGGCTACACTAAGGTACCTCTCAGGTAAGCTCCCACATCTCCACGTCCACGAAGACCGGTGGTTCATGAAGTGGACTCCGAGGCTACAGGAACTGATGAACAGGTACGCTGAGAAGGTAACAGACGATGAAGTTGAAACCGTCCTGAGGAACCAGCTGGACACGGGCTTCAAGAAAGTGAGAAGCGGGCTACCACTACTGGGTGAAGCCGCTGTTTTCCACAACGAGATCAGAGAGGAGGGTGCAGTTCCAACCATCGTAGTATACACGGAGCCGGTCCCAGACAGCGAACTCGCTGAGCAAGTCAAGTACACGAACACGCTGATACTAGTCCCCGACACCGAGTCCAGAATCCCCCCTGATGAAGCGAAGAGGTACGGTGTGAAAGCCGAAACCTACTGGGAAGCCCTGAGGAGCGCGATCAAGTACCACATTGTCTGCAGAGATAAGCTCACCGAAGAGGTTCTCGCAGAGGAGTACGAAGCCGACATCAGGGAGGAGCCGGACCTCCTGAAAAAGCTGAAGCAGGATGTATCGAAGTGCGAAAAAGACTACCTCAAGTACACCGAGGTCCTGATAAGCAAAGTATACAACACCGTTAAGCTCAAGCGCGGAGGGAGAATACTGTCGCTGAAGCTTAGCGAAATCGTGCGGGAGAAACAGGTGTTCAAGGCTGTTGAAGAAACACTTTGCAGTAACTCGTTCATCCTCTCGGAGATGGATGAGAACTGGGTGCTGGATGTAGCCAGGGTTCTCCTAGGAGAGAGCGCGGTCCAGGACAGCGTTATGCTCAACAACGTGTGGATCAACCTGCTCACCGGAAACCGAGAGGACATACCAGTCATGAGCTTGAAGTGGTTCGTGGAGAACGCTCTGAAACCCGTCAAGAACCTCGAGTACGCCGTCAAGATCGAGGGTAAACTCTACTGGAAGAGCGTGCTCTCCTCGAAGAGCGAAGCACTAGCCCGTGTAAAGAGCGGTGGAGCCGGCTCCCTAACCGACGAGGAGTACGAGAGCATTGCTAAGGAAGCCCTGAGCTCCATGAAGCAGGGGAGACCAGTGGTTTTAACGAAGTACACGAGCATCCTCGAGGAGTGGCTGGAGAACGCCAAGAGGAGCCTCGAGAGCAACGAGATCCTGGTGTTCACGGACGGAGAACGAGAGCTCACCCTCGATGCTCTGCGCCAGCTACCGGGCTACGGCGAGCTCATTAGAACAACGTACGTTGCCTACAAGGAGAAGATCGCTGTCCGAGTAGACATCGACGCCCCCGGGGAAGCTGAAGCCGAAGCACCTATCCTCATCAAGCTGAACCTGAAGGCTGTTGCACCCGTCGTCGAGAGAGCAAAGCTGAGGATCACAGCGAAGGGTGCAGAGCCAGCGCAAATCGAAGAAGACGTTGCCGTACCGTTCAGCAGGAGCTTTGAGCTAAAACCCGAGAAGAACGCTGGAGAGGTCGTGGTCACAGCAGTGGTTCTAGACGAGAAGGGATCAGTACTGGGGCGCGGAGAGAAAACCGTACGCATACGTAGACCCGTGCTCGCTCCAGAGGAAGTCACTCTCACTCTCACGGTTCGCGACGCTAAAGAGTACCTCGAGGCTGGCAGAGTCGTGGCTTTGAAAGCAATGGAGATTTCGTCCTTTGAAGACTTCCACAGAGCAGTAGCGGTCTCAAGGGAGCTGGTGGGCTCAATCACCGTAAAAGCCGTTATGGACAAGATCCGAGTGGAAGCCGACAACCTATCCGTGGACGAAGCAATCCAGGTCCTATCGCTAGTCAGAGACTTAACCGATAGCTTCGAGGTGAGAGACCTGAGAATCACCGTGCATGTGCCAGAGGACAAGATGAGCGAAGTCGAGAAAATCAAGGAGCTCCCGGACAACCTCCGCTTAACAGTCCTGGTGAAAGGGTGATCCAGGTGAGCGGAGAAATTGTAGGGGAGCGCAAGAGGTACTTTGCCACGATGTACCTGCGGAGGAAGAAGAAGAAAAGTGTGAACCCGTGGCACAGCGACATCGTTGAAGGGTACTTCAGGTGGTGGATAGCGTACTTCAGTACGACGAGCAAGGGGGTGGAGGAGAAGCTGGGACGGCTGGTTCTCAGCAGGAGAGCTTTCAAGGAGCTTGTCCGCGACGGCGACACTGTTCTAGCGGTGCCAGCCCACGACCCGGAGTACTACGTGTGGTTCGCCGAGAAGCTCGGAGCCAGCGTTAAGCTCGTCGAGAGAGAGGTGAACGCGTGGGGGCGAGGTAAAACCATCGTCAGAGTACCCGTAATTGAGTTCCCTGGGCTGGACCAGGGACACCAGCACATGCTGTACTCAGCAGTTTTGGCAACATATAGGCGTAAGCCCTACACCGCCTACAGGAGAGTGGGTGAGGAGATAGAGCAACGGGGAATATGGTCGGACAGGCTCGGCATCACGGTAATGGACAGGTTCGTGGACAACAGGTACAGCTACATGAACAGAGGGCTCTACTGGGCTCTCCGCGTGGGTAAAGCCTTCAGAGTAATGTACGGGTATGACAAGTGAAGGACGCGAGACTACTCCTACTACATGTGCTCGCCGAGAACTACCTTAGAAACCCTTTTTTCACATTGCCCCGCTCTGCTAACCGCCCGGTTGAGCCTCTACTCCACCAAACAGAGCTGGTCGCCAGGGCTCTCCTCATAAACCCTACGAGAATCCTCATAGCTGATACGATTGGTCTTGGAAAAACCGTTGAAGCACTACGAATACTGCATGCTCTGAGCATGCTTCAGCCTCTCAGACGAATCCTCATAGTTGTACCATCTGTTCTCGAAAAGCAATGGATAAGCGAGCTGGAAAGGTTCGGAGTTAAAGCCAAGAACACCTCGGCTCTTCTCGAGGAGCTCATGGAGTGTGGGGATGCGGAAGGCTACTACGTGGTCAGAATGGATACTGTGAAGAAGAAAGAGTACATTGACAAAGTGAGAAAGATTGCTTGGGACGCGATCATTGTCGATGAAGCCCACAGGCTTGCACCTAAGATACTTAGAGAAGAGATAGCGAAGCTTGCTAGGAATAATCGCAACACAACCGTTTTACTGCTCTCCGCGACACCGCACAGAGGAGACGAGAAAAAGTACCTCTACCTGCTCTCCGTGTTGGATCCAGATATAGAGAAGCTCATACCCAAGGAGAAGAAAGCTAAGCCAAAGGTGGGATCAGACTTCTACGCGGCAACACACATGGTTCTAGTACACAGGAGGACCAAGGAAGACGTTAACAACGTGTATGAGCAGAAGGAGCTGTTCAAACCAGCAGTAATGCTCTCGGTTCTCATAGCGCCTACTCTCGAGGAGCAGAAGCTACTGAAGAACCTCGTTTCGTTGGGAAGATCGATCGTGGCAAGGTACTATCAGAAGGTTTACGAAGCTGGTGAGTACGAGGCTAAGCGTGCGCGAGCGGTATCCGCTCTTCTATCCATGCTACTTATCAAGCGGGGAACCTCCTCTCCGCAGGCACTAGTTGAGACCTTCGCGAAGATAACATCCAAGAGAGCCGAAGAACTGGTAGTAATCGGAAAAACGGGAATTGAAGAAGCCCTCAAGAAAGTGAGAATAGCGCTGAGGCGGGAGATTGCCGGGGAGGGAGAAGTAGAACCAGACAGGGTCTTCAACGAACTAGGCGCTGTTCTCCAGGAGGCAAACCTTCTGAAAAACGAGGAGAGTGTCAAGCTGAGCGAGTCCATAAACATCGCTGAACGGTTGATCAGCGGCGAGTTCAGGGACTCCAAGATAGAGTTCCTACTGAGGCTCATCGAGCTGGCGAAGAGCAAGCCGGAGGGCGTGTTCTCGGATCTCGGAGACGCCAAGATACTGGTTTTCACCGAGTTCAAAGACACCGCTTACTATGTGTACAAGAGGCTCGTGGATGAGCTCAGCAAACGTTACCCCAACGCAGGTGACATGGTCAGAGTTCTCACCTCCGACAACAAGAACGAGTACCTAGATGTGGTGAAGTGGCTAGAGAAACCCGGTGTGAAGGTGCTGGTTGCAACGGACGTTATGAGCGAAGGGTTGAACCTTCAAGAAGCCAACGTCCTCGTGAACTACGAGGTTGTTTACAGCCCTCTGAGGCTCGAGCAGAGGGTTGGTAGAGTGTGGAGGTACGGTCAGAGGAGAACTGTTTATGTGTTCAACCTCTTCCTCTTGAACACGGTTGAGGAGAAGATACAGAGGATATTCTTCGGCAAGGTTTACAGCATAGTGGAGTCCTTAGGCAAGCAGGAGCTCGGGCTGGGTGAAGAAGCGTACCTGGTTACTCTTCGAAACACGATATTCGATGAGACCATTAGGCGAAAGCTCGGAGAGAAAGCATCCGATGTGCTGAGCAGGTACATTGGCGCTGTACCACTCATCAGGATTCTGAGAAAGGAAAAGCTGGTGGATGAGAAAGAGAAAGGTATTCAGCCCGAGGAGGTCATCCTGAGGAAGCTCATCGAATCAGGAGACGAGGAGTACGCTAAGCTCCTGGAAAAACTGGCTGAGAGGTTCGTAGGCGAGATCGTGAGGCTTGCCGAGAGAATCAAGAAGAGCAGAGTGTATCCGGGTCAAACTAGCAGGCATGACATCGAGAACGCTTTGTACAGCATGTGCGGTATCAAGAACCACGAAGAGGCGGGAAAGCTTGCGAAGCTTCTTCTCGAAACGTACTGCAGGCTCGCGGGCTGTACCGCTAAGCCCGAGGACCCTGTTGAATCCATCAACATGGTTGTAAACAGAACCAGGACCGTGGAGGAATCCCCACCACCCGGAACCCTCTACATCGCCGTCAACAACCCAGGTAGAAGAGTCTACATTCTGTACAGGGTAACCATAAACTTGGGTAACAGAGCTGTTTCGGACCTGATAGGCTTAGAGGTCAACGTCGACGAGAACTGGATAGCACCCCTGAGAGAAGTATCTCTCGTGGAGACGATTTCCAGAATGCTACTCGAGTCTCTCCCCGTAGATGAAGTACACGGCTACCTCAGAGACCAGCTTGAACACTACGCAAAGATCTACGCTGGCTACGCGAAAGCAAAGGGCGTAGCCCTCGACAAAATGTTCGAGAACACGAGGAAGTACGAGGATGTCAAGAAGACGGTTTTCAGCGGGATCGGGGCAAAGCCCAACCCCCTCTACAGCACCCGAGCCACCGTGGACCTGCAACCCCTAGCTGTCTTCTTCACGCTGGGCTTCTTACCGGAGTCCACGTACATCTCTGCAACTGGGGTCTGGGGAGGATTCGAGAAGAAGTACCTGCTCGAGGTTGTCGCCGAGCTCGAGAGGAAAGCTAGTAGAGAGCCAATACTGGTCAACTTAGTGGAGCACTACGACATCTACAGCAGAGATGGCAACGAGGAGAGGTTCATAGAGTGCAAGGGCTTTGTTAAGCCAAGGCTCGAGTTCGAGCTCACGGAGAGAGAGTATGCTACGGCTAAAGAGCTCGGGGAGAAGTACTGGATATACCTAGTCTACGGCGTGGGAACCAGGAACCCAGTTGTGCTCGCAATCA
Source organism: Fervidicoccaceae archaeon (assembly GCA_038878695.1). Classification (NCBI taxonomy): domain Archaea; kingdom Thermoproteati; phylum Thermoproteota; class Thermoprotei; order Fervidicoccales; family Fervidicoccaceae; species Fervidicoccaceae archaeon. Next base: position 577,667 of record JAVZVD010000001.1, on the reverse strand, counting down.
GGAACCCGGCGAACAGGCTTCCGCTCACCAGGAGAGAAGTCAGGATCACCGCGTACAGGTTTGGTTTCCACCCCGGTGCTCAGGATTGATCAAGCAAAGGCTCGGCAACTCGGTTATCATCGAGGTTTACGGTGGTGCAAGAAGCATTGGTGGTAACTGCGTGGTTGTCAGAGACGAGGAGAGCGGCTTCTCTGTGATGCTCGACCAGGGGATCGACTTCGGGGCTTTCACCAAGTTCTACGGTGGCTACATAGAACCTCACACTCTCAGAGACCTCTACGAGGTTAAAGTCATACCACCACCAGAAGCCTACGAAGGCATTGACGCTGTGTTCATCTCCCACCTCCACCTTGACCACCTGGGAGCACTCTCCATGGCTGAGGAGCAGGGTGTTGAGCTCTACGTTCCACACATGGGTATCCTCGCGAAGCTCACCAACTCCTGAGAGTGGTCGTGGAAAAGCGTTCTACTACCACCCACAGGGGATGTCGTGAGCTATGCTAGAAGCGTTAAGGGGTGGCGCGGCGTCGTTAAACCGGTTTAGAGTCAGCCACAGCGCCTACCCACCCTACGCCTTCCTCCTGCACACCTCGTCCGGCTCGGTTCTCTACACGGGTGGCTTCAGGCTCGACACACCGCTCAAAGCTCTAGGCATAGAGCACAGCTTAGACACCTCCGCAAACCTAGGCGGGCTCGTTGAGGAGGTCGGCGGCGTCGATCTAGCCATCGTCGAGGGCACGAACCTAGGCGGCGTGAGAGACTACGTAGACGTAGAAACAGCGTCGCTAGTCTTCAGCAAGCTCTTGGAGAGCTACAGCAGGAAGGTGCTCTTCCTCACCTACCACCCACTAGACGTCGAGACCCTCGCGTTCGTAGCCGACCTACTGTCCAAGCGCGGGTGGTCCATCGCGGTAGTCCACGAGAGGTACGCAGACATCGCCGATGCGTCGCTAACCAGCATAGGCTTAGACCAAGAGCAGTACTTCTACTACGACATCCACGGAGAGGCTAGAAGGCACGGGTACACTCTCTTCGACTACGTCGGTAGCGTGAGGAGCTGTAGGCTGGTCGAGTCCATCCCCAGCGACAAGATAGCTGTGTTCCTCTCGTACAGAGCCGTGGACGAGTTGAGGATCCTGGCGAACCAGGGGGTAGACCTGCGGGGGGTCGCTACTGATACAGCTGACCAGCGAGCCCAGAGGCGAGGAGTTCAGGATAATGGAGGCGAAGGTCGGTGCATGACTAACGCGGCTCGGAGTACACAGCTATAGGGTGCGCATATCCGGTCACTACTACCCACACCAGCTCGACAGAATTCTGGAGATCATCAAGCCCAAGAAGATCGTGTCGATACGCACATCCCATCCGGAGATGCTGATCAAGGTGTGAGCATCGAAGGTGAGTATTCTGTGATCATGGTGAGCAGTAGCTTCAGCCTCCCATCGTCCAGCCTGGACTTCCCGTTCAGGAGCCTCCGCATAGTGATCCTACTTACCCCAAGGACCTCCTGCACCCTCTCCCTACCGTGCTTAGCTCATCCACTATGAAGTATCTTAACCCTGTCTGCATCACTCAACCCTCCGAGGTTCAGTCCATCGTACCAAGGCTTCACAGCCACACTCATAACAACATTATCTCTTAATACTATCAATAGCAACATTATTAAATCGTTTCACGGTGTATGTGTGGGGTCTGAAACAATGACTTATAAACCATCACCACGCATGGGAGTGGCGCCGGGGGCGGGATTTGAACCCGCGCGGGGTTGTCCCCCACCGGCTTAGCAGGCCGGCGCCCTACCAGGCTGGGCGACCCCGGCGCACGGCATCCGAGCTCTGGGGAGGAGCCGCGCTTAATATTCGATGCGCCGAGGGCTCTACCTGCTCCTCCTAACGGCCAACAGGCTCTCGATGAGGGCATCTATGATGTCTCGATTGCTGACCATGCCTATGGGTTTGCCCTTCTCGTCGACCACCGGCAGGTGTCTCACGTTGTTCTCGCACATCTTGGCGAGAGCGTCGAGTAGATTCTCGCGGGGGCCTAGAGTGACGGGGTCAGAGCTCATCACTCTGGCGATAGGGTAGTCGCGGCTCAGGTCGGCGCCGCTGAACGCGACGAGCCTCACGATGTCTCTCTCGGTCACGATCCCGACGAGCCTCCCCTCGTCGTCGACGACCATGACGCTGCCCACTCTGTTCACCGCCATGAGCCTCGCGGCCTCTTGGACGCTGGCGCTGGCCCCGATCACAATGGGGGGTCTGCTCATTATGGTCTCGACGGTCTCGCCAAGCCTTAGCTTGGCCCGCAAAGCGGGGTCTCCTCGTGTCCTGATCTGTTGTTTCCCCTTCTTTTAGCTCTCTCGGGCCTCGGCAGAGCCCTTGGAGAGGAGGTGTAGGTAGTAGTCCAGGCCCTCGACTAGAGCCCTCACGCTGGCCTCGACTATGTTCGTCGAGGCGCAGCCCGAGGTCCAGGCCCGCTCGCCGTCCGTGAGGACCATGGCCACTTTGACGACGGACGAGGTGCTCTTGGGGGCCCCCAGGAGGGAGACTCTGTAGTCCACCAGCTTGACGCGAGCCACCTCGGGGGCCACCTCCTCGAGGGCCCTCCTCACGGCCAGGTCCACGGCGTGCACCGGGCCCACCCCGTCGCTCTCGGCCTCCACCACTCTCGACCCGGCTCTCACGCGGGCTCTGGCCCTGGCTCGGCCCGGCCCCGTCTCGACGCTCCACTCGATCAGCTCGAACCTGGGCGAGTAAGCTCCGTACTCCTTGAGGAGAGTCAGGGCGACCGAGGCCTGAGACTCCTCCAGGCCCGCTCCCTCGACCTCAGCCCTCTTGATCTTCTCGAGGGCTCTCGCCAGCCTCGGGTCGCTCTTGCTCACATCGATCCCGAGCTGAGAGGCCAGAGCGAGCAGAGCGGCTCTGCCGCTGAGCTGAGAGACGACGAGCCTCCGCTTATTGCCTACGCGCTCGGGGTCGATGTGCTCGTAAGTCCTCGGGCACTTGAGCACGGCGTCCACGTGCACTCCGGCCTTGTGCGCGAAAGCGTTCTCGCCGACGTAGGGTTGAAAGGGGTTCCTCGAGAGGCCGGCGAGCTCGTAGAAGAGGAGAGAGAGCTGAGTGAGCTTGGTCAGCCCCTCGGGCCTCCTCAGAGCTCTGACTCCCATTTTGAGCTCGAGGTTGGCGACGACGGCAGCTAGGTCGGCGTTGCCACACCTCTCTCCCACCCCGTTCACCGTGACCTGCGCGTGCTCGGCCCCCGCCATCACGGCCATCAGCGTGTTGGCCACGGCACAGCCGCTGTCGTTGTGAGCGTGCACGCCCACGCGAGCTCCGAGAGGCCTGAGCTCCTCGACGGTCTCACGCGTGACGAAGTAGACCTCGTGGGGCAGGCTCCCTCCGTTCGTGTCGGCGAGGACCACGGTCTCGGCCCCGGCCTCGGCCGCCGCTCGAACCACGGCCAGCGCGTAGTCGCGGTTCTCCTTGTAGCCGTCGAAGAAGTGCTCGGCGTCGAATACGACCGCGAGGCCTTGCCGTCTGAAGAACTCGACCGTGTCCCTAACGATCTCTAGATTCTCCTCGAGCGTGGCGCCGAGGACTACTCGCACGTGTAGGTCCCAAGTCTTCCCGAAGACCACGACGACGTCGGGCTCCACGTCGAGGACGGCCGCCAGTATGGGGTCGGAGTCTGCCGAGAGCTCCCTCCTCCTAGTCGACGTGAAGGCCGCTATCTTGGCCCCGAGACCCATCTGTTTGGCGCGCCTCAGGAAGGTCCTGTCCGCCTCGGCCGCGCCGGGCCACCCCCCTTCGATGAAGTGAACCCCCACCTCGTCTAGCAGGAGAGCGAGCTTGATCCTGTCCTCGACGGAGAGCGAGACGCCGACCGCTTGGAGGCCTTCGCGCAACGTTGAGTCCAGAATCTCGATGCTACTCGGGGGCTCACGCAAGGATTTCTAAACCACCGACCAAGCCCCCCGCACCTCGGAGGCGTGCTTCCTCGAGCATTATTAAGCGTTCCGCTCGCGCTATCTTCTCGGCTCGCTTAGAAAAATTATTACGCTCGTGCCCCTCCTCAACTCGGCGGGGGGCGGTCGCCGGAAGCCGGGTCGTCTAGCGGCCAAGGATGCGGGGCTCTGGACCGCTGCCGCTCCGCCCCCCAAAGGGAAACGTTTTTCCCGAGCAGTGACGAATACTCGGCGCGCGGCGCGCGGGAAGGGCCGGGGGCTCGCCCTCCCCATTACCCCGAAGTGGGCGCAACGCGGGGGCCAGTAACCTCCGGCGCGACCCCCGCCTCCGGCGCGCACGCCGGAGGGTCGATGAGCTCCGCCCCGCGGGGTCGGCGGAGGCGGTCTCCCCGCCGGAGGGCGGGCGGGAACCGCCCTGACCGGGGGAACCCGGCCAGGCCCGGAAGGGAGCAACCTGTCCCCGGACGTCGACGTTCGCGGGTCACCGGGGGGAGGCAGCCCTCCGGCCTCTGCGCGTCGATAGGTGGCTCGCGCCGGGGGAGCCGCGCGCCGCGCCTCTTTTAATCCCCGGCGAGCTCAGCGACGATGAAGAGGGCCCCCTCTTGACGTCTCCCCTAATCGTCCTAGGCTACGCCGCCCCCCTCGTCCCGCTCATCGCCATCGTCGTCGCGATCGCGAGCTCCCCCTGGTTCAGCCTGTGGCACAACGCTTTGAGCGACCTGGGCCACGCGACGATGAGCGGCGCCGCCCCGGTGTTCAACGGAGGGCTCGTTATCGGCGGAGCGCTCATCTGCTCGGTGGCCGCTTCGCTGAGGAGAGGAGTGGGGCTGGCTCTCGCCTCGTCTCTGTGGCTCGTAGGAGCCGCCATGAGCTTGGTCGGGGCCTTCGACGAAGTATACGGGGAGCTGCACTTCCTGGTCTCGGTCGCGTTCTTCTCGTCGCTAGCTCTCCTACTCTCGCTCTACGCTGCGCTCTACCGAGCTCTGGGCCCGTTGGCCTCTCTGGCGGCGGGGGCGCTGGTCTGGATCGCGCACGGCCTAGCCGAGACGCCGCCGGGAGTGGCTCTGCCCGAGCTCGTCAGCGTGGGGGCTGCTCTCCCCTGGTACTACGCTCTCCTGAGGCGAGGTCTCCGAGTTCTAGAGCTATGAGCGGAGAGCCCAGTAGCGCGATAAGACCCTCTTGACCTCGTCGAGACATCTCTCGGCCTCCTCGCGGGCTCTCCCCCAAGTGTGAGTGGGTCTCGAGTAGATCTCGTCTAATCCTAGGAGGCCGGCCGCGAACGCGGGCAACCCCAGCTCGAGTCCGATGGAGTAGCCCCCCTCGAGCACCGCGACCACGGCTCTCCACCGACCTCTCGCCGCGAGCTCGCCGAGGGCTCGGAACGTCGATGAGGTTGCTCGGAGCGAGGCCAAGCCGTCGCCGAGGTGAGCATCGAAGCCCGCGGAAAATACGAGAGAGGCCGGCTCGAACTGCTCAATGACCGGCTTCACGATCTCCTCGATGGCTCTCTCGTAGACGTCGTCGCCCGAGTCCGGGGGCAGAGGCACGTTGACCTTTGTGCCTCTAGCTTCTCCCTCGCCTACCTCGTGAGGGTACCCGGTGCCCGGGTACAGCGTGTCGGGGTGCTGGTGTAGGTCCACGTGGAGCACGCGCGGGTCTCGGTGGAAGATCTCCTGCGTCCCGTTCCCGTGGTGAGCGTCGAAGTCTATCACGGCTACGTCTCCGTGCTCCAGCAGCCTCGCGCACGCCGCCGCTGCGTTGTTAAACACGCAGAAGCCCTGCGAGGGAGCCCCCATTGCTCTGCCCCTCCTGCCCGCGTGGTGACCTGGGGGCCTGACGAGAGCGATTACGGGCTCTCCCCGCTTGAGAGAGAGCTCGGCCGCTAGCGCGCTCGACCCGAAGGCCGCGGCCGCTACGAAGTAGGTGTCGCTCGAGACGTACGTGTCCTCGTCTATGTGAGAGGGGGCCGCGTTAGAGAGGAGTCTAACGAGCTCGACGTAATCTCTGTCGTGAATCTCGAGCAGGTCCTCCTCGTCCGCGACGAGAGGCTCGACGACCTCGCCGACGAGCCCCCTCCTCCTCAAAGCCTCGAGGGCCACCTCGGCGCGCTTGGGGTTCTCGGGGTGGTCGCTCCTAGGCGCGTGGCCTAGGAAGGCTCTGCCCCAGATCACCGTGAGGCCCGGCATATCGGCTTCGCCCAGGCGGCTCTATCCCCTCTAAGCTGGCCACTCACCGCGCGCTCCCCAGCTCGAGTAGCACTCGCTCAGGCAGCTCTCGTCGCACTCTCGCTCGGAGCAGCACATCCTCTTGCATCTGTCCGCTCCCCTGCGCGACAACAGAGTCCTCGTCGACAAAGGCCCTCTACCAATTCGAGCTGCGCGACCCCCTTTAATAACTGAGAGAAGATCCCGGGGGCTCAGAGCGGCTCGAGGGGGACCCAAACCACGAGGAGCGTGTATCTGGGATTGAGCTCGACCGCCGCATCTATCGCGGCCACGTCGGCGCAGACGTCGAGAGAGGCGACCGCCGCGGCCGCGCTTACGGAGCCGGCCTCGCGGGTCGGCACGAGCTCCTCAATGAGCTCTATCGCCTGTCCCTCCTCGAGGCCGGCTCCGCTGGTTTGCATCATCGATATTGGAATCCCCCCTCGAGGAGTGAAGGGTCCTAACAAAATAATAGTCGGGAAGGCGCCAATAAAGAGAGCGGCTAGAGGTCGTGGGGAGATCCCCCAAAGAGACGGAGAGAGGGGAGGGTCCGAGGAGCGCGTCTCATTCTTCCCCCGTCATTCCGCTTTTAGCGCGATCGAGCCTAACTCGTTTCGTGGGGTGAATTCGCGGAGAGCGAGGTGACGCCGCAGACATGGCGAGCGGTCAGGTCGAGATCAGAGTGAAGAATGTGATAAAGCGCGACGGGCGCGTCGAGGCCTTCGACGCCAACAGGATTAGGAACGCGATAAAGAAGGCCATGCTCAGCGTCGGCAAATACGACCCGGCTCTGCTCGAGAAGATAGTAGAGTACGTGCTCAAGACCCTCGACGAGAAGTTCGGCGACAAGGCTCCGCCGCACGTCGAGGAGATCCAGGACATAGTCGAGCTGGCTCTCGTCAAGTTCGACCAGTACGAGGTGGCGAAGGCCTACATCTTGTATAGGAAGGAGAGGGAGAAGATACGCGAGGAGAAGAAGAAGCTCCTGGAGAAGGACTACGTCGATGAGGTCGACAAGAGCCTGAGCCTCAACGCCGTGAGGCTCCTCGCCTCTCGCTACCTGCTGAGAGACGAGAGGGGCAAGCTCGTCGAGGACCCGAAGCGGATGTTCATCAGAGTGGCGGCGCTCGTCGTGATCCCGGACATATTGTACGATCCCCGAATATTCGACGTGACCGGCTCTCAGCCGAGGCACCCGCGAGAGGAGTTCGACGCCGCGGCGTGGGAGGGCAAAGTGGGCCTCAAGGGCGGAAGCGGCGGAGTAGCCTTCGCGTGGAATAGATACCACCTCGAGAGAATGAAGGCTCTTTACGACAGGCTCAACTCCGAAGGCAAGATGAGAGTTTCATGGAGCGAGTTCTGGTCTATGCTATTGAGCGGAGCATTCGACAGGTACTACGAGAACTTCAAGGCGTACTACGACCTGATGGCGCAAAAGAAGTTCCTCCCAAACTCGCCCACGCTCTTCAACGCGGGCGCTAGGCTCGGTCAGCTCTCGGCCTGCTTCGTCCTGGGCATAGAGGATAATATAGAATCGATAATGGAGGCCGCCATGGAGGCCGCTATCATATTCAAGAGCGGCGGGGGAGTTGGCATAAACTACTCGAAGCTCAGGCCCGAGGGCGACATAGTGACATCGACGGCCGGAGTCGCCTCGGGGCCCGTCTCCTTCATGAGGATAATAGACACGGTGACAGATGTCATAAAGCAGGGGGGCAAGAGAAGAGGCGCGAACATGGGCATATTGGAGATCTGGCACCCCGACGTGGAGAAGTTCATTACGTGCAAGGCCTCGGGCGAGCACTTCCAGAACTTCAATATCTCCGTGATGATAACCGAGGACTTCTGGAGGTACTACGAGAGGGGGGAGCCCTATCCGCTCGTCAACCCGAGAGACGGGAGGGTCTGGAAGACGATAGACCCGAGGAGCCTCCTGCACATGATAGCCGAGAACGCGTGGAGGACCGGAGACCCGGGGGTTCTCTTCTTGGACAACATAAATAGGAGGAACGTGCTGTTGAAGGTCAAGGGCCCAATAAGAGCGACGAACCCCTGCGGCGAGCAGCCTCTCTACCCGTACGGCTCCTGCAATCTCGGGAGCATCAACGTCCACGCCTTCGTGAGGAGGGAGGAGAGCGGCTCGGCTCGATTCGATTGGGACGCGTTCAGGGAGACGGTGAGGCTAACCACGAGGTTCCTCGATAACGTGATCGACGTGAACTTGTTCCCGCTGCCTCAGGTCGAGGCCGAGACTCTCTCGACAAGGAAGATAGGGCTCGGTATCATGGGGCTCGCCGACGCCCTCTACGCTCTGGGCATCCCCTACAACAGCGAGGCCGGCTTCGAGTTCATGCGGGTGCTCGCCGAGAACCTATCGTATTACTCGATGCTGGAGTCGGTGAAGCTAGCCGAGGAGAGAGGAGCTTTCCCCCTATTCGCGAAGTCCGCGTACGTCGACGGCGAGATGCCGTTCGAAGGCTACTACAGGAGAGAGCTCTGGACTCTCGATTGGAGCCGCCTCGTCGAAGAGATCAAGAGACGCGGGATTAGAAATGTCGAGACAACAACTATAGCTCCGACGGGCTCCATATCCATGATATTCGACGTATCGTCCGGCATAGAGCCTCAGTTCGCGCTGGTCTACGAGAAGAGAGTGACCCTGGGCACGTTCTACTACGTGGACGTGGAGTTCGAGAGAGCGCTGAAGGAGAGAGGCCTCTACAGCGAGGAGCTCCTCAAGAAGGTCGCGGAGAACGGGGGCTCGGTGCAGGGCCTCGACGGAGTGCCCGAGGACATCAAGAGGGTATTCGTCGTGGCTTACGACATACCTTGGTGGGACCACTTGAGGGCTCAGTACGAGATGCAGTTGTGGATATCGTCGTCCATAAGCAAGACGATCAATATGCCTCACTGGGTCACGGTGGACGACGTGCTGAAGGCGTTTCTCTTCGCTCACAGGCTCGGCCTCAAGGGGGTCACGGTCTTCAGAGAGGGATCGAAGGGGGAGCAGGTGCTGGTCACGCCGTCGCAGAGGAGGGGCTACTATGTAGCGGTGGTCGAGAACTCGACGCTGGACTTGATGAGGAGGCTCGGCATAGAGCCCCCGCTCTACAAGCCCCCCTCCTCCGAGGGAGGCGAGAGAGGCAAGCCTAGGCTCCGCGTGAGCCTTGAGGACGTGAAGAGAGCCAAGCCGGGGCGCGGCGGAGTCGAGGAGTGCCCCGAGTGCGGAGGCAGGAACCTCGTGCACAGCGAGAAGTGCGTCACGTGCGCTGACTGCGGCTGGTCGGGCTGCCCGGTGAGCTGACGCCAAGCGCCAGCCTTAATGATGGGGCGACGACAAGAGGCCTCGAGCCCTGCCCCGAGAGGAACGCGGAGTTGCCCGGCAAGGTCAGAGCTCAGCTCCTCTCGTCGACCTTCTTGGCGAGAGTCGGGGTCCGCTCGCCCAGCGTCCTGGTGGGTCCGGCGCTGGGCGAGGACGCCGCCATCGTATCGATAGGCGGGGGCAGAGTCCTCGTGGTGCACGCCGACCCTATAACCGGAGCTGTCGAGAGGTTAGGTTGGCTGGCGATCCACGTCGCGGCCAACGACGTGGCGGCGACCGGCTGCAAGCCCGAGTGGTTCACTCTGGTGGTTCTCCTCCCGGAGGGGACGAGCGACGAGGTCGTCGACGCAATCTCCAGAGACGCCGAGAGGGCCCTCCTGGAGCTCGAGGCCGCGCTCGTGGGGGGACACACAGAGTACACGTGGGGGATCCCCAGACCCATAGCCTGCGCCACCGCCATGGGCGTGACCGAGGAGAGCTCGATCGTGAAGACGGGCGGGGCAAGGCCGGGCGATGCGTTAATCGCCACGAAGTACGCGGCCCTCGAAGCGGCCTCGATCCTCGCGTCTGACTACGACGGCCTATTGAGGAGGCTGGGCTTCTCGGACGAGGACCTGGAAGCGGCGAGGGCCCTGATCGATAGAGTGAGCGTGGTCAGAGAGGCTCTAGCTCTGGCTCGAGCGGGCCTGGCCCACTCGATGCATGACCCGACCGAGGGGGGAGTGATCGCCGGCGCCCTCGAGATGGCTCTCGCGTCGGGGCTCAGAGCAAGACTCAGAGCCGAGGACGTCCCGCTGCACCCCGTAGCCGCGGAGATTCTCAGGGCCGCGGGAGTCGACCCTCTCACCTCCCTCTCGAGCGGCTGTCTCCTGGTCGCGGTCGATCGAGAGCGAGTCGAGGAGGCTCTGAGTCTCCTCAGCTCCGTGGGAGTGGGGGCGACGGTGATCGGCGAGTTCGTCGAGGGGGAGCCGGCCGTCGAGCTCATCAGAGGGGGGAGGACCGAGGTGTGGACCGAGGCGCCGGTCGACGGGCTCATATCGAGCGAGGAGAGGCTGAGGAAATTGAGCGAGGAGCTGGGGGGAGGAGCGAGTTGAGCCCCGAGGAGCTAGCGTCGAGGCTTCTGACGGCTGTCGAGAGCCCGGCGGGTCTCGCGGTCTTCTCGCTCGACGTGGTCTCGGAGGAGGAGCTCGCGGACCTCCTCGCGAAATGGGGTCTCTCGGAAGCTCTCAGGCTGAGGAGGCTCTCGTCGTCCTCGACTCGCTCCGCTCTCTTGGTCGTTTACGTCAACGAGGAGGCTTGCGAGAAGAGGTGCGTGGGGAGGTGCGCTCACAGAGAGACCCGGTGCTTCGGCGAGTGCCTCTACGATTGCGTCACAGAGCTCCGGAGATCCGTCGCCGAGGCGCTGAGGAGGGCGGTTAATAGATGAGCGCCGGAGAGGATGCCCTCATCGGCCTGCTTCAGGCAATCCTGATCCTCTTCATAATATTGGACCCCATAGGGAATGCCCCTCTCTTCTACGCCTACACGATCAGCCTCGACAAAGCGAAGAGGAGAGAGATCATCGTGAAGAGCGTTGGAATAGCCGCAGGGCTCCTCACGTTCTTCGCGTTCCTTGGGGAGCCGTTCCTCAAGTTCTTCGGGATAACGCTGAGCGACTTCAGAGTAGCCGGCGGCTCAATCCTGTTGATCTACGGAGTCCTCGGAATCCTAGGGAAAACCGAGGTGGAGATCACGAGCGGGAGGCCGGAGGATCTGGCGGTGGTGCCATTCGCTACCCCGCTCCTGGCGGGCCCCGGAGCCATAGCGACCGTAATCTACGTGAAGTACAGTTGGGGCCTTCGCGTGGCTCTCTCCTGCGTAGCTGTTAACGCTTTCCTGGCCCTCTTTCTCCTATTGGCCGGCGAGAGGCTCTTCAGAGCGCTCGGGAGGAACTTCTCGCTCCTCTTGAGCAGGCTCATGGCTATGCTATTGGCCGCGATAGCCATCGCCATGATAAGGCAGGGAATAGAGGAGATACTAGGCTAGCTCGCCGGTACTCGGCGAACACCCCGCGAGCTGGGTGGCTAGGATCCTCGGTCTACCGTGGTCCCCAAGATCTTGGCGTCCATGAGCGAGGCCACGTCTCTTATCATCGACGTTATCTCCTCCTCGAGGTCTCTGAGTCTCTCGGCGCTCGGACTCTCGATGTAGTACCTCAGCTTCCTCTCGGTGCCGCTGGGCCTCACGAGGAACCAGCTGTCGTCTTCGAGGTCTATCCTGAGGCCATCTATCTCCAGCGTTCGGCCTCTGCTCTCGTACTTCGCCAGCAGCTCGTTGGCCACAGCCTCGAATACGACTTCCTTCTCGCTATGATTGGCGAACTCGATGCTCCCTCTGGCCCAATTAAAGGAGGGCACGCCATCGAGCAGTCTATCGAGGTCTCCTCCCTCGGCGATCAGCTCGCCGAGGAGCGCGGCTTGATATATCGCGTCCGGCCAGGGACCCCACGACGGGTCGATGAGCTTCCACGGCTCGGCCGCCAACAGCGCGTTGGGATGTTCGAGCAGCTTCTCGTGAGTCTTGCCGAGTCTCGCGAAGACGAGGCGCCCTCCCCTCTCCTCTACGACTCTCTTGACGCTGTTGCCCACGTCGACCGACACTATGACCTCCCCCCTCTTCTCCTCGAGCTTGCGCGCTGCGATAAGAGCGATGATATAGTCCTGCTTCACGAAGCCTCGCCTAGGGGTGAGCACGGACAGCCTATCGGCGTCGCCGTCGTGAGCGAAGAGAGCTACCGCTCCGAAGTGCTTCAGGAGAGGCACGTAGGCTTCGAGCACGTCCTTCCTCGGCTCCGGGTACCTCCCGGCGAAGAGGGGATCCACATTGCAGTTCGTCGTCATGACGGTGAACCCCGCGCGCTCCAAGAGCGTCGGCGTGTAGAGGCTCGAGAGGCCGTTAGCGCAATCGACTATGACCTTCGCCCCCCCGATGGGGCGCTCCATCAGTCTGCGAGAGAGCTCCTCGAGGTATAGCCAGGCCGCCCCGCTCGCGTCCTCGCAGGAGCCGACCTCTCTCCACTCGACCAGCTCCTCTCTTTCCACGAGCTTCTCGAGCTCGGCTTCTCCCTCGCTGCGCAGCTCCATTCCGGTCGACTCGAAGATCTTCAAGCCGTTGTCGCCGGGGGGGTTGTGGCTAGCGGTGACCATTACGCCGCCGCTCGAGCCAAGGCTCCTGACGCTGTAGGCCAGGACCGGGGTTGGCGCCTGACCGACGAATCTGACCGTGCTGCCCCCGGCCATCGCCCCAGCCGCCGCGGCGTAGGCGAGGGCCGGGCTAGTCTTGCGCGAGTCCATGCCGATGTTTATGGGGCCTCGCATCATCCTGGCCAGCGCGAGACCCACCTTGTAGGCGAGCGCAGGGTTGACCGCCTCGGGATAAGGGCCTCTTATGCCCGAGGTCCCGAAGAGGCGGGGGCCTCGCCTCATCGCGCAGCCGACCTCTTCACGGAGCTGAATATTTGATCGGGCCTGGCCACCGTGACAGCGGCCAGATTCGTCGACTTGTACATGCGCACGGTCTTCACATAGACAAGCCAATCGGGGCTGCTCAAATTGACTGGCCTATCTATGTAAGACGCCACAGCTCTCACGGCCTCGGGGGTGCTGAGCCTCACGATGACCCCGCCCTCGCCCCGCTCGTAGAGCCTTCCGTCTACTCTCACGGCGAAGGTCTCCCGCTCGTCTCGGCTCTTCTCGTAGAGCTTGTCCCTAGCCGCCGGCCCCACTCTATCGACGTAGACGTCGACCACCGCGTCCACAGGCACGACCCTCAGCACTGGGGTGGCGACCGGCAGGTCTTTCTTGATTTTCTCTACCGCCTCGTAGGGGTCATCGACTAAGAGGAGCATGATGCTGTAGCTCGTGTCGTCTACCACCATCGCTCTGCCCAACACGTCGAACAGCTGGTGGCGAGCCGCCACGTAGTTATCGTAGCCAGGGTAGTGCGTCACTATCAGATTAAAGGGGGCTCTCTTCACCTCTCTCTCCTACGACTTCAACGAGCGGCTGGCATATTAAGACGCGGGGCGCGGAAATCATTAATAACATTTGTAGCGATAGAGGACGGAATGGGGGCCTCCTTGGATGATGGGTCTGCCGTCGCGCTGAGCGGGGCTCGCCCTCTCAGGCCTCTCATCAGAGTGGGGGGCCCGAGGCCCAGAGTCGAGCCGGAGGAGAGGCTCGAGAGGCTCACGGCCAGCCTCTGTCCCGAGTGTCTCAGGATAATCCCGGCCGCCCTCGTGGAGCGAGGCGGTAAGATCCTCGTGCGCAAGACCTGCCCAGACCACGGAGAGTTCGAGGACGTGTACTACGGTGATTCCCAGCTCTACAGGAGGTTCCTGCGCTTCGAAGAGGAGGGGAGAGGGACAGTCAAATACGTTGACTCGACGGCTCCCTGCCCATTCAGTTGCGGTCTCTGTGACATGCACCGGAACCACACCGCCCTCCTCAACATCGTGGTGACCAATAGGTGCCCTCTCTCTTGTTGGTACTGTTTCTTCTACGCCGAGCAGGCCGGCTTCGTGTACGAGCCGTCGATAGAGCAGATACGGGGCTTCGCTAGGAGCGCTCTCAGGCAGGGCAGAGCCCTAGCGGTTCAGCTCACGGGCGGGGAGCCCCTCTTGAGAGACGACCTCGCCGAGATCGTGAGGGCTCTCAAGGAGGAGGGGGTCAGGCACGTCCAGCTCAACATAGCCGGAGTCAGCGTGGCTGAGCTCTATCTGAGGAGCCCCGAGCTGGCTGTGGAGTGGGTCCGAGAGTTGAGAGAGGCCGGCGTCAATACCGTTTACTTGAGCTTCGATGGAACGACCCCGAAGACCAATCCGAAGAACCACTGGGAGGTCCCGTTCATCTTTGAGACGTTTAGGAGAGCCGGCATGACCAGCGTAGTGCTCGTGCCCACGGTCATTCGAGGATTCAACGATCACGCTCTCGGGGACATACTGAAGTTCGCGGCTCGCAACATGGATTTGGTCCGCGGAGTGAACTTTCAGCCCATCAGCTTCACGGGGAGGATGAGGAGGCAGGAGCTGGAGGCCTCTAGGGTGACTGTGGCCGACGTCATAAGGCTCGTCGAGGAGCAGACCGACGGGCAGATCGGGAGGGAGTCCTGGTACCCCTGCCCGGCCGCCGCCAAGATAGCCAAATTCGTTGAGGCTCTCACGGGCAGAGAGCAGTTCCTCATGGCCAATCACGTGGCGTGCGGAGCAGCGACCTACGTCTTCGTCGAGAGGAGCAGCGGCAGCGTGGTCTTTCGACCGCTCACGGAGTACTTCGATGTAGATGGATTCCTGGCTCACCTCGACGAAGCTCGAGAGAAGCTCGAGGGCTCGGGCAGGATCGCCAAGGCCCTGAGGGCTCTATCCACCGTGGCGTCGCTCCGGAGATTCGTGAAGCGGGACGCGCTGCCCAACGGGGAGAGCCTCACGAGGCTCCTCATCGACATATTCACCAAGAGGAGCTACGACGCTCTGGGGAGGCTGCACTACTCTGCTCTGTTCCTAGGGATAATGCACTTCATGGACCTGTACAACTACGACGTGCAGAGGGTGATGAGATGCAACATACACTACGCGAGCCCCGACGGGAGGATCATACCGTTTTGCACGTACAACGTGCTCAACGAGATATACAGAGATAGCGTGTTCAAGGAGTTCGGCGCGCCGATGAGCTCTTGGAGAGGAAGGCCCCATCGCTATGGAGTGAGCGAGAAGTACTCGAGGGACTTGAGGGCCCTGACGAGCCACCCGCTCTATCGCGTGACCTACGAGGGCTTCATCTAAGGAGGGGCTCCGAGCCTCGACCCCAGGAGCCTCTTAGCCAGGAGACCGTGGCTCGGAGGGAGCAGACTCAGCAGCCCCGTACTCAACACTCTCGAGGCGCTCGGGCGCTCCGCGCTCAGCCTCTCGAGGTAGCTCGCGAGGAAGGAGTCGAGGCGCTCCTCGTAGTCCTCGAGAGAGGCCGTCGGTTTAGTGTAGTAGAGGAGGACGCTGGATAGCGCCAGATCCCACGCTCTGTAGCCGGGGTTGTCGCATTCGCGGAGACACTGCTCGCAGTCCACGACGTATATCGTCTGCCCGGAGGCGATGAAGTTGTTGAGCTTCGTGTCCCCCATGCAGCGCCCGCCCGAGTGCACTAGCGCGAGGACCGCGCCGAGGTCCCGCGAGCGGCCGCGGGGGTCGGTCGAGAGTGGCTCCCCCTCCACGTATTCTCTCTCGACGATATTCCTCTCGCGATCCACGAGCAAGATCCTCGGCACCCCGACGCCGCTGGGCGGGTCCTCGAAGAAGCTCAGCTCTCTCTCCATTCTGACAGACGGATCGAACTCAAAGGGGTAGCTCCGCGCCGCCGGGGGCAGAAGCGCTATCAGCCACTTCAGCGAGGCGGGCCTGTTGTAGTCTTTGACTACGATCTTCTTGCCTTCTCTCTCGACCACGACGCTCTGCGAGCTCAGAGAGCTCAGCGCAAGTCTGAGCTTCGTCGACACGGGCCACAGCGGCAATGCCGTGCACCGGTTCCCTCGAGCCCCTCACATGTGAGTCGGAGGAGGCCTTCTCTCCTCCGCCTCTTCGGCCGCCTCCTCTCTCGAGACCCTGGTGATGCGCTTCTCGATCTCCTCCGCCGCTCTGATGAGGTCGCTCACCTCTATCTCGATGTCGAGGAGCCTGGCCACGAGCTCCACGACGCTGGCCGCCGCTCTATGGTCTATCAGGCCGCTCGTCACGTAGAGCTCCTCGGCCTCACCCAACAACGCAGCGCCTTCCATGCCGTAGACGGGGGCCAAAGCCGGCACTAAGCCGTTGAGCCCGGATATGCCACCGCTCATCGGGATGGCCCCGGTCTTCACCAGCTTCTCTAGGATCCTCCTATTGGAGGCCGCCGCGAAGACTCTCCTCTGCTGAGGAGGCTCGTGGCTCACGTAGGCCGCAGCCGAGATGATCAGCTTAGCTCCGCGAGAGCTCAGGTAGGATAACACCTCGTGGGCGAGCGCGTTCTGGCTCTCGTCGCTCGGAGGCTGATAGGAGGAAGTCACCACGGCTATGGGTGATCCGTCGCCGGCGTAGACCGTTATCTCGGCGGCTTTGAGTATGCCCTCCTCCACGGGGACCGCGCCGGGCGAGCGCGTGCTGTATAGCGAGGCCACCTTCGTGAGGCCGAGCCTATTGATGAGGACCTCGGCCGCCATTTTGCCCACGAGAGCCATGCCCGGGAATCCCACCACCACTACCTTGCCCGAGAGGTCGACCTCGCCGTACTCGACGACCACGTATCCGCGCCCCTCGACTCTGCGCGGGAACGTCGCCTCGCTCACCTCGCCTTCCCTCGAGGAGAAGGAGAGGCTGCCGAGCTTTTTAAGCAAGCCTCTCACCAACCCGCGCGGTGACCGCGCTTGATTGAGGAGAGCGAGGCCCTCAGAGAGGGGATCCTAGCCGCGGCCAGGCTCATGGTTGTCAGCGCTATCACGGCCCCGAAAGCTCGAGGGGTCGACAACGTGCGCGCGAGGATCCTCGAGAGGCCGGAGGAGATCGAGATGCTCGCGAAAGCGATGGAGGAGATGGCTGCCGAGCTCGGCGAATTCTACGCGAGAGACGCGATCTCCGTAAGGAGGTCGGCGGCCGTCGTGATAGTGGGCTGTAAGATCGTGGACTTCGGCCTGAAATCGATGGAAGGCCTCCGAGTAGGCCTCAACGAGGCTCTGAGCCTGGTGAACCTCGGCATAGCGCTCGGCTCCGCGGTGAGGGCCGCGGCAGAACTCGGAGTCGACAACAGGATCATGCTCACGGCGGGTAACGCCGCGCTGAGACTCGGCCTGATCGACGCGGACTTCGCGCTGGGGGTGCCTCTCAGCGCGACCAGCAAGAGCGTCTTCTTCGATAGGAGATGGCCTCCTCGATAGCGTGGATGAGCTCGATGGTGCGGGGGGTGGGATTCGAACCCACGCAGGCCTTCGCCACGGGAGCCTAAGTCCCGCCCCTTTGTCCTGGCTCGGGCACCCCCGCCCGAGGGAGGAAGAGCTCCGAGAGCGAGAATTAACGTTTGCCCGAGGAGAGCTTGAACCCAAAGAGCCGCTCTCTCTCGCTCAGCGCCTCGAGCAATCCTAGCAGATCGCTCGGCGACCTCGGATCCTCGGACTTCGAGAGAGCGGAGGCGGCCTCTTCCGAGACCTCCAGCGCTCTAGCTCTAAGCCTCTCCCCGAGGAGACCCCTCGATGCCGCCTCCTCGAGCTTCTCCCTATCTATGACGTCGGGAGCTTCTCCGGGGCGCTTCACGACGTCGATTTGCAGATCGAGATACGCTATGGAGTCCTCGAGAGGCTCGGCCGGCGTGTTGACGTTGAGGTACAACCCCTTGAGCTTCTCGTCGGCTCCGAAATACGCGTGTAGCGAGAACCACGCGCCCAGGGGGCAGGCCGTGAGCATAAGGTCCCCCGGCTCTCTCCGAGCTCCGATTCCATCGTAGGTCCCCGCGGATCTCGCTCTCCTCTCGAGCAGCAGAACCGGGCCCTTCTTCGTCCTCGCGAGCCGAGAAGGTCGCGCCGGGCCTATCCGGATCACCTCGCCCTCAGGCGTGTAGTGCCTGAGCTCGATCGATTGGCGCTCGAGGAGCTTCTCGAGCGAGAGCTCCAGGGCGGCCAGCCCCACGAGCTCTCCGTCCAGCCCCCTCTCGACGAGCTCGTCGGCGAGATCGGCCATGGCTCCTCCCGCGAGCCCCTGCATCTTCAGCGTGTGGTGAAAAGAGGCGGTCGGAATCGCGGAGCTCCTCAACTCGTCGAGGGATTTCCTGTCGACGCTCGAAAGCGTGAGGAGAGCTATCTTCTCGCCCGGGCTGAGCACCGCGCCGCGCTCGGGGAGCGCTGGGGAGAGGCGCTTCGCCTCCTCGAGCGCTTCGCTCAGCTCGGACTTCACGACCTCTATGGGGGCTACGCCGGCGCTGCTGCGCCACCTGACTCCGAGCCCGGCTCGTAGAACCTCGGCCGAGAGCTGAGTCAGCTCGTCTCTCCTGGACCTGCTCTTGATGTGCTCGCTGAAGCTGAGCTCGCGCCAGCTCGTGAGAACGAGAGTCCTCTTCAGAACGCTGAAGCCCTCCCTCGCTACGGCCTGATCGCTCGGGAAGATCGGGGCCTTGATTATCGAGGCTTTGACGAGTTTTCCCGGCACGCAGCTCCCAGTATCGAGGAGGAGGCGGGCGCCGCCGCTCGCGGCCACACACGAACCTCTCTCTCCGCCGATTACCTCGACCGCCACGGTGGAGTACCTCTGGAGCTCGCTCACTCGGACGAAAGAGCCCTCTAAGAGCTCGAGTAGAGCTCGGAGGACGTCGTCGAAGGCTCGAGGATGTCCGAGCACGAGAAGCCTGCTCTTATCGTCGTCGAGCTCCTTGATCGTGACGTCGGCCAGCTCGTGGTCTGCTCTCTCGAGCTTCAATCTCTCGACGATCTTGGGGCTAGGCTGCGCTATTCGGAAACCTCTATCGAGTAGAAACTTGCTGATCGCAGTTGAGTATATGCCCCTGACCCTGACGGCCGCTGCCCCGGGAGGCTTCTCCTCCGAGCTCAAGCGTCAGCGGCCACCTCTGAGGGAAGGCCTCAATCTCTGACCGTCTCGAGGAGCGTCACCACGTTCCAAATCGCTATCCTCGTGTGGACAGGCATGTTGGGATCCTGGCTTATCTCCTCGAGCACGTGCACAGCGTTCGCCGCTCTGACCCCCGGGCTCAGGTTAGGGGCCCTCAGCTGATTTATCGCCTCGGTGGCGACTCTCCTTATGTTCCTGGGGACGCTCGTGTCGCCGACTATCTTCGTCAACATATTTATGGCCGCTTTTATCTTGTCCTCGCTCCCGTGCGCCGCCCCCGAGCTCAAAGGACTCATCGCCTCCCCGCTCGCTCAGCATCTCTCGAGGCTATCTCGGGGAAAAATTTTTCTCCCTCTCGTTGGATTCGATGATCCTCGCCGCCCAGAGGCCGCTAGTTATCCACGGAACCGCCAGGGCTCCAGCGACGGCGTTGCTGAGCGAGGCCGCAAGCCAGAGGCCGAGAGGGCCCATGGATTCGAGGAGCGCGAGCCCCAAGCCTATCCTCACGGCCCACAGCCTGACCACGACCGTGAGCATGTAGTACACGGTGCGCCCGGAGCCGCGCGCCACGGCCTCCATGACCAGGTGGAGGCCGAGGAGGGGGAGCGTGAGAGCCACGAGAGAGAGCAGACGAGCTCCTTCCGCGAGGCTCTCCCCGCTGCTGAGGAAGAAAGATGTCAGTTCTCGCGAGGAAGCGAGAAGGATGGCGGACCACGCGGCCATGTAGGTCGCCATGACTCGCGAAGAGATCGCGGCGAGCCTCCTGGCTCCGGTCCCATCGCCCGCCCCGATTCGCTGCCCTATCATGGCCGCGGAGGCTCTCTGAAGCCCGGTCGAGCCTATCATGACGAGCTGCATTATCCTGTCTGTCGAGCCATACGCCGCCACCGCGGCCGGGCCGGCCCTGGCCACGAGGGAGACGAAGACGAATCCCGCCAGTGCGTTGAGCACTCTAGTGGCGGCGAGAGGGAGGCCCACCCTCGCGAGGAGAATAAGTGATCTCGAGTCGGGGGCCAGGTCTCTCGGCGAGATCCTGAGCCCTCTGACCCCGCTTGCGAAGAGGACGCGGAGCCCCAGCGAGAGGGCCAGGCCTCTGGCCGCGACGGTGGCGATCGCCGCCCCCGCGACCCCCATGGCTGGAGCTCCTAGGAGGCCGAAGATCAATAGGGGGTCGAGCGCTAGGTTGAAGATCGTGGAGGCCAGCTCGATGAGCAGAGGGGTCCTCGTGTCCCCAAGCGCGTTGGAGATTATCGCGTAGGCCTGAGTCCCGAGGCCCAGTGGGATCCCGAGAAGGGTAAGGCCGAAGTATACCTCGACCTCCTCTCGCATCTCGACCGGTACCCCCATCGCCTCGACCAGTAGGCCTCTCGCCGCGAGCGGGACCAGCGTGAGGGGGATCGAGGCGAGGAGAGAGGCGAGGAGGACCGCGCCCGCGCTTCTACGCGTTCTCGCCGCGTCGCCGAACCCGAAGCTCTGGCTCACGAGCGCCGTGCCGCCGAGCAGGAGGCCTACTCCCCCTAGATAGAAGACGTATATGATCGGCCAGCTGAGCACGGGAGCCGAGAAGGCCTCCTCGCCTAGCCTACTGAGGAAGAGGGAGTCGATGAACCAGTACGAGATGTTCACCGCCTCCTGAAGCGCCGCCGGGAGAGCGAGGCCTAGCAGCTCTCTCAGAGCTCGGCGGTCCTCGCCCGGCAAAGATCGCCCGCCTCCCTCTCCGACCTCCTCGGCCGCGACCCGCAGCTGAGCTCGAAAAATATAAAAATATGTATCTTTGCTACTGTGGCGATCCCCGCGCTTCGGCCACTCGCGAAACCTTTAAAGACTCCGGCGCCTCTAACGGCAGAGGTGCTCGGAGAGAGGGCCGGTAGCTCAGCCCGGAAGAGCGCACGGTTGGCATCCGTGAGGTCCCGGGTTCGAATCCCGGCCGGTCCACCACTCTCTCCTCACTTCCCGAAATGAGGATCGACCGAGCTAGGAGCTCACGGCTTCGTGCCTTCGCGCGAGGAGCAGAAGCTTCCGACGACGTTCGCAGCCTCGAGGCGACAATATTTTTCTCTAAAAAGGAAGAAAGATCTATTCTCACGTGGAGCTGTACGTCGATGGTATCAGTTGGGGGGGCAGATTATCGCCACCGAAGCCGTCGTCTAGGTATATGGATCGCAGAGCGCAGACGTCGAGGTTCGATGGATAGATATCGGTCTTAGTCGCTGAAGCATCATATGTCGGGTGCATTAAGTCGCTCGGATCCTCCGCGTGCCCGAGTCCTAGCGCGTGTCCTATTTCGTGCCTCATGACATTCCTGAAGTCGGCGACGTCGAGCCCCCGCCCGGCCTTGACCGTTATCTTCGCCTTGTCGAAGTACCCGTCTCCGTTCTTATCCTGCAATAGCGTCATTCCCAGCAGTCCAGCCGCCGCTCCCCTCTCCACGCTTATGATTATATCAGCTTCTTTGCTCGAGCTCACGATAACGAAATCGAAGACTCCATCGGGGAGGCTCCCTCCCAACTCGCTGTTATCGACGTTTCTCCCGCTCGCGGCTTCTAGAGCGCTCGACCAATCGTTGAGGGCTATCGAGACTTGGAGGAACAGATCCGAGGGGGCTTTCACGTAGACTTTCAAAGGATCATGGTTCCATTCTTTGCCTACGAGCTCTATCGCGCCTTGAGAAGCTCTCACCGCGGAGATAGCTGATATAGAGAGCAAAAGCAGAGCCGCTATTACTCCGGCTTGGACGGTTTTCTTCGTCTCTCATCACAGGCGTTAAAGCGAGCGCTGAATATAAATGCTTTTTGAGCTAGCTCGAGTCGACGGAGAAGCCCGACGTTCTCGGAATCGAGAGGGCGATCGAGCGCTTAGAGGGGGGCACCCGTCGAGCCCTCGAGCCGCTTAAAGCGGAGGCAGCCGAGATGGCTCTGCCGAGTACTTTAGCGGCGCGAACCGAGTCGAGCGACGCGAAGCGCCCTCTCTGTTGCTTCGAGAGAGGCCGAGGAGCTCCCGAGGATCCTATGAATGGGGGTTCCGTGAGGTCGAGAGGCTCTAGCGCCGCGGTGCGTTCAACTGCCGCGAGGGGGCCTCGCCTAGAGGAGAGCGGGCCGTCTTCGCGATGCCGAAGAGCTTGGAGCGCGAGCGTTCCTCGCGCTCTTCGGGTCGAGAGAGGTAAAGCTCTACATAATCGATGAGTGGATTCGAGAAGAGGGTCGCGAGGCCATTCGGCGACCGCGAGAAAATCGAGGGGAGGCTCGCTGGTGCGGGGGGTGGGATTCGAACCCACGCAGGCCTTCGCCACGGGAGCCTGAGTCCCGCCCCTTTGTCCTGGCTCGGGCACCCCCGCCCGCGTGGAGGAGAGGATTCGCCGCGCAACTAAAAAGCTTGAGTTCCAGAACGTCTCGATATCTTTTTTATTGTGTCGACTATTCTCAAGTTAAGAGGGATGTGAGACGTGAGACGAGGCCGAGAGATCGTGGAGAGGCTCAGGAGAGAGCTCGAGCCCCTCAACGCGGCGATAATAGACCACCCCTACCTCCGCGAGGCCGAGAGCGGGGCTCTACCGCTCGAGAAGGTCAAGCGCTTCGCCGTCAATCAGCTCTACATAATACCACATGACATGAGGAGCATAGCTCATATGCTGCATCGAGCCGAGCACCCCGACGAGCAGAGCCTCTTCAAGGGGGCGCTCGATGGGGACTACGCGGCTCTCGCCGAGCTCAGGAGACTCGCAGCGGAGCTTGGAGTGAGCGAGGCGGAGGAGCCTGACCCGGAGGCGGTCGCGTACACGCACTATTTGGCCTGGCTCTCGCTGTACGCCAACCCGGGCGAGGCCGCCGTGGCGCTCGTGGTCAATCTCCCCGTTTGGGGCCGAGCCGTGAGCAGGCTCGGATCCGCTCTCGAGAGGATCTACGGCATTAAGGAGACGGGGCTCTTCAAGCTCTTCTCGGTCGACTACGCCCCCTTCGAAGAGGCCGCTTATCCTGTGATCGAGAGGTATGAGGCCGTCGGCAGGTACAGCCTGGTGGCCAAGATGATACAGAGATACGAGAAGATGTTCTGGGACGCGATCTACAGGTGAGAGAGCGTGGGCTCGAGCGAGAGCCTCAGCTCCAGGCTCAGGAGAGACGCCGACGCCATTTGGTCTAAGATCTTCGAGCACCCCTTCGTGGTAGAGCTCTACGAGGGCTCGCTCCCCCTCGAGAAGTTCAAGTTCTACGCGGCTCAGGACTACAACTATTTGGTCGGCATGATGAGGGCCTTTTCTCTGCTGGCCTCGAGAGCAGACTACGAGGTGGCGAGGACGGCTCTAGAGATAGCTCACGCCGACGCGACCGTCGAGATGAAGAACTATGAGCTGCTACTGAGGGAGCTGGGGATGAGGCTCGAGGACGTCATCGCGATGGAGCCGGCGCCGACCAACGTGGCCTACATGAGTTATCTCGTGTCGACGTGCGCTCTCGGGGAGCCGCTTGAGTGCCTCGTGGCCACTCTGCCCTGCTTCTGGTCTTACGCCGAGATCGCCGAGCGCCACGCCGATAAACTGGAGAGAAACCCCATCGAGCTGTACGTCAAGTGGGCTAAAGTGTACCTCTCCGCCGATTACAGGTCGCTCGTGGAGAGGCTGCGCTCGCTCGTCGACGCTGCTTGGGAGGGGAGAGGATACGATAGGCTCCTGAGGCACTTCCTGAGAGGCTCGCGCTTCGAGTACATGTTCTGGGACATGGCGTATAGGGGGGAGAGCTGGCCCCTCTAAGTCCGCGCCCTCGCTTTTTATCGGATTTTTTAAAAGTGACATCTTTAACTCTTCCGAGACCCCCGTTCCTGGAGATGGAATACGGTGGAGCTCGGCGCGCTTAAGCTAGCGCTGCTGGAGATGTTGGTGCTCGTAGGGTCGATCGCGAGGGCCTTCTCGGGCATGGGGGCGGCTGCGCTGATCGCCCCTCTCGTGTCCTTCCTGCTGCCGCCCAAGGACGTGATCGCCCTCTCGATACTCGTCAGAGCTTTGATCGACGCGACGTTCCTGCTCAGTGAGAGGCCTCTCTTCGAGTTCGCGGGGGCCTACGCGTCGGGCGCGATAGGCTTCGCCCTCGGCCTCGCGCTATACTCGCTGGCCTCTCAGCGCCTGGTCGGAGCGGTGCTGAGCTTGGGGATTCTGGCCTTAGCCCTCCTCATGTTGGTGGGAGCCAGGTGGAGAGTGAGGAGGGAGAGAGAGCTCATGAGCGTCGCCGGCTTCGCCGGGGGGTTCATGAGCATACTCACGGGGGTGGCTGGCCCCCAAGTGGCTCTCGCTCTGATCAATCAAGGGCGCAACCCGGTCTACGTGAGGAGATACACTATGACCTTCGTCAGCTTCACCGATCTCCTGGCCTTGATCTCTCTCCCAATGATCGGGGGCTTGAGGGTCGAGCACCTCGAGGTCTTCGCGCTCCTGGCCCCGGGCGTGCTAGTGGGATACTGGCTCGGCGCTCAGCTATTGAAGCGCGCTAGCGAGAGGGCCAAGCTGCTGGAGAGGATCGTCTTGGCGCTCATAGCGTCCTCGTCTCTAGCCGCCTCGCTCAGGTTCCTCCTGCCGTGGGGAGCTCCGACGAATAGCTTATAATCGAAAATTTAGATATCTCTAAAGGAGCTAAGTTGAGCTGCCACCTCGGGGGAGTAGAGAGGGCGGCGGAGAAAGCCCAAGTCAGAGTGGCCGTACTCGGCAATCCCAACGTGGGCAAGTCCACTCTATTCACCTCTCTCACCGGCAAGATAACGAGGATAGGCAACTGGCCAGGCGTGACCGTCGAGAGGAGAGAGGGCTTGGTGGCGCGCAGAGGGCGCGAGATCGTGCTCATCGACCTACCCGGCGTCTACGGGCTCACGGCCACGAGCCCAGAGGAAAAGGTGGCTCGCGACTACATAACGAGCGGTGAGCCAGACGTAGTGCTCGTGCTAATCGACGGCACGGCCCCCGAGAGGACTCTCTACTTGGCCGTTCAGGTCCTCGAGCTGACCCCCCGAGTAGTCTTGGCGGTGACAAAGGCCGACGAGATGGAGAAGCTGGGGATACACGTCCACACTCACGCGCTCGAGTCGGCTTTGGGCGTCCCAGTGGTGCTCACCTCGGCTGTGAACAGGAGAGGCCTCGAGGAGCTCCTCGACCGCCTCCTCGAGGTTGCCCAGGACCGAGCGAAGCGCGAGCCGCTCCGCTTGAGCTACGGGCCCCTCGAGCCGTTCATTGACGAGGTCGAGAGGGGGCTCACCGGCGTCGAGATCCCCGAGGTCTACCCGAAGCGCTGGATCGCGCTGAAGCTCCTCGAGGGCGACCCAGAAATCGAGAAGCTTCTGGCATCGAGGGGAGACGCGGCCCTCCTCGAGAGGGCCAGGGAGTTGAGGGACGCGGTGAGGAGGACCGTCGGTAGGGAGCCCCTCGAGCTGGCGATAAGCGCCAGATACGAGTACGTCCGCTCGCTGTCCGGGAGAGCGGTGGTGAGGACCAAGCGAGGGAGAGGGGCGGAGCTCTTGGGGCGGATCATCGAAGCGCGCGTCGTGGGCTTCGCCGTCGGAGCCACCATATACGCTCTAGCTTTCGTTGCGGCTTTCGCCATCAATACAGGTTTCCCGCTGAACTTGATCCTGCAATACGCGGGGCTCGCGGAAGCCGCAAAGGCGCTCGAGGAGCACACTCTGAGCGGTCTTCTCGGCAGAGGCTTCGAGGCCTTAGCCGCCGCGGTCGATGAGAGACTCGGCGGCTGGAACCCTCTCCTAGCCTCGTTGATCTCGAAGGGGGTCTTGGCCAGCCTCGGCGCCGTTCTCTCGTTCGCCCCGCTCGTCTTGACGGTATTCGTGATATTATCGGCGCTGGAGGACAGCGGCCTTCTCGTAAGGCTGGCGCTCGGCGTTGACAGCCTAATGAACAAGTTCGGCTTGACCGGGGTCGCGATTTATCCGGCCACGGTGAGTCTGGGCTGCAACGTCCCGGGCATCATGGCCGCTAGAACTCTCGCAGACGAGACGGAGAGGAGGCAGGTTCAGTTGGCAGCTCCTCTGATACCTTGTCAGGCCAGACTCGTCGTGGCTCTCGCCGTTCTCTCGGCCTACTTCGCCTCGCCGCTCAAACAAGCGGCGGGCCTTTTCTCAGTTTACGCGATCGGCTTCGCCGCCTTCCTGGCCACGAGTCTCGCCTACAGGAGGATCGTGTCAAAGGCCGCGGAGCCGCCGATCCTCCTCCTCGAGGCTCCGCCTATCCACGCCCCCAACCTCAGAGTAGTCCTCTGGCTCTCGTGGGATTACCTGGCCGGCTTCCTTAAGAGGGCGGGCACCGTGCTCTTCGGCGCCGGCGTCGTGCTATGGGCTCTCATGAGCTTCGGGGCCTCGGGCCTCGCGGCGAGGCCCGAGGACAGCTTCGCCTACGCCGTGGGGGGAGTTCTCTCGCCGCTCCTGAGCCCTCTGGGCCTCGGCGACGAGGCCGCCCGCAAGGTGGCTGTCGGGCTCGTCGGCGGGTTCTTCGCCAAGGAGATCTTCCTCGAGACGATCGCGCTTATGCAGGGGAGCGCCGACGCGCGAGAGGCTCTTCTGGGACTAGGGCTGAGCCAAGCTCAAGCCTTTTCGATTCTAGTTTTCGTTATGTTATATGTACCCTGCGTAGCTACAATAACGACATTATACGTTGAGACCAGGAGTTTGAGAGCCGTGCTGGCTCAAGCGGTTTACACCGTGGGTCTTGCCTACGTCCTCTCGCTCGCGCTCTACGCAACCCTAGAGCTCTTAGCGTGAGGTCGAGCAGCTTGAGCGAGCGAGGCGATATTCTTCGCTCGATCCTCCGATTTCTCGCGTGCGGCGAGTGCAAAACTCTGCGAGATCTGCTCAGAGCGGTGAATGTCGATGAGCGAGACCTCAAGCTACTACTCGGAGCAGCGGTCGCTGAGGGGCTCGTCGTCGAGGAGGAGCTCGTCAAGCCTTGCGAAGCTTGCCCCTTGAGGCCCTCCTGTTCCGTCGTGAGCTCGTCGGGTCGCTCGAGCGCCCTCAGAGTCTACAGGCTCACCGAACGGGGGGCACGGCTCTTAAACGTTAATCATTAATAATTACTAATAGGCTAGACGGCATATTTCTGGTGTCAAAATGCGAAAAGCTTTTATAGAAGCTCGCTAAGTCCTTACTCGGCTCGAGGTGTGACGAGGGTTGGCACTCTACGGCGTCCCCGTACTCATATTGAAAGAGGGGACCAGGAGAACCACCGGCCGCGACGCTCTCCGCGGCAACATCATGGCCGCGAGGATCCTCGCCGAGGTCCTCAAAACTAGCCTCGGGCCTAGAGGCCTCGATAAGATGCTCGTTGACAGCTTCGGCGATGTCACCGTGACGAACGACGGCGTCACGATACTCAAGGAAATGGAGGTAAATCACCCGGCCGCCAAACTCCTCGTTGAGGCCTCCAAGGCTCAAGACGCCGAGGTAGGCGATGGCACGACCTCAGTGGTCGTGCTAGCCGGAGCTCTCTTGGAAAAAGCCGAGAGACTGCTCGACCAAAACATCCATCCGACCATCATAATAAGCGGCTTCAATGAAGCCATGAAGAAGGCGCTCGAGTACTTAGACGAGATAGCTAAGAAGGTTGACCTCAACGACGACGAGATGCTCAAGAGAGTGGCCAGAACCGCCATAACCAGCAAGTACATCGGCACGGGCGCCACCATGGACAAGATCACGGAGATGGCTCTGGAGGCCGCGAGGATAGCTGCTGAGCCGATAAAAGATGGCGAGGGCTACAACGTCAGACTGGACAATATCAAGATCGAGAAGAAGAAGGGAGGGGGTCTCCTCGACAGCGTCCTAGTGCGCGGAGTGGTCCTCGACAAAGAGGTGGTGCACCCCGGCATGCCGAAGAGGGTCGAGAAGGCTAAGATAGCGCTGCTCGACGCGCCGCTCGAGGTAAAGAAGCCCGAGATAACGGCCAAGATAAACATCACGAGCCCCGAGCAGATAAAGGCCTTCCTCGAGGAGGAGACGAAGCTCCTCAAGAGCATGGTCGACAAGATCGCCGAGGCCGGAGCCAACGTCGTGATATGCCAGAAGGGGATAGACGACGTGGCTCAGCACTTCCTCGCCAAGAGGGGCATACTCGCGGTGAGGAGGGTCAAGAGGAGCGACATGGAGAAGCTCGAGAGGGCGACCGGAGGGAGGATAGTCACGAGCATACAGGACTTAAGGTCGACCGACCTGGGCGAGGCCGAGCTCGTGGAGGAGAGAAAGGTCGGTAACGACAAGATGGTGTTCGTCGAGGGCGTGAAGAATCCGAAGAGCGTCTCGATACTGCTAAGAGGAGCCAACGACATGCTACTGGACGAGGCCGAGAGGAGCACGAATGATGCTCTCCACGTGTTGAGGAACGTGTTGAGAGAGCCTAAGGTCCTAGGAGGAGGAGGCGCCCCGGAGATCGAGCTCGCGTTGAGGCTCAGGAGATTCGCTCAGACGCTCGGTGGCAAGACCCAGCTGGCCGTCGAGGCCTTCGCGGACGCGCTCGAGGAGATACCGGCCATACTCGTGGAGACGGCGGGCCTCGACCCGCTCGAGTCAATAATGAAACTAAGGCAGAGGCACGGCGAAGGCAAAGTGTTCGCGGGAATCAACGTCGTGAAGGGAGAGCTCGTCGATGATACTCTGGCCGAGAACATCATAGAGCCCGTGCTCGTCAAGAAGCAGGTTATCAAGAGCGCCACCGAGGCCGCCGTGACCATCCTCAAGATCGACGACGTTATAGCGGCGGCGCCGCCTAAGAAGAAGGAGGAGAAGGAGAAGGAGAAGGGAGAAGAGGAGGAGAAGGAGAAGTTCGGAGAGCTCTGACCTCTCCCCACTATGACAAACTATTTTTAACCTCTTTTAATCTCAGATTCGCGAGCTTTGATCATCATCGGCGCTTCTCGGAGAGACCAGAGCAGGTGGAGGACGGCGCCTTGGCGTCCATCGAGATACCGAGCTCGTTGGACGAGGTCGTGGGGCCGAAGAAGTTGACGAAGTACGAGAGAGCCAGGATCATAGGCGCTCGAGCTCTCCAGCTCTCTCTCGGCGCTCCTCCTCTCGTTGATCCCCGAGAGGTGGGCAGCACCGATCCGCTAGATCTAGCAAAGGCCGAGCTCGAGAGAGGGGTTCTGCCCATCACTATAGCTCGGCGCGTGCCCGGCAGAGGCGTTCAGCTCGTCCCCATCTCCTGGCTCATTCGATCAGAGAAAGCTGAAGAGCGTGTAGTCGCTCGTTGAAGAGAGGCTCGGCGAAGAGAGGCCGGTGCGCTCCGCCCAGCGGCTTCACGCTTCTGATCGCCGAGAAGACCAAGGCTGCTAGAGCTCTGGCCCTAGCCTTGCTCGAGAGGCCCGTGGAGTGCAGGCTCGGGGGCGCGCCCTATTGGGTCGGCGCGACCGATGAGGAGGTCGCGGTTGTCGCGCCGGCCGCGGGCCACCTCTTCGAACTCCACACAGAGGCGCGCGGCTACCCGGTGCTCGAGTACTCTTGGGTCCCTAGGTGGTCCGTAGATCGTGAGGCCAGGCACACGAGGCGCTTCCTTGAGCTGATGGAGTGGCTCTCGAGGCTCGGGCCCTCTAAGCTCGTCAACGCCTGCGACTACGACGTCGAGGGCAGCGTGATAGGGTATCTCGTAATAGTCAACGTCATGAGACGAAGAGATTACAGGAGGATGAAGTTTTCCAGCCTCACGCCCGAGGAGCTGACGAGAGCTTACAGGAGCTTGACGGGTCCCGACGTCGAGATGGTTGAGGCCGGCCTCTGCCGGCACGAGCTTGACTGGCTATGGGGGGTCAACCTCAGCAGGCTCCTCATGGACATTCACAAGAAGGCCACCGGCAGGAGGCTCGTGCTCAGCGTTGGAAGAGTTCAGACGCCCACGCTAGTGGAGGCTGTGGATAGATTCGTCGAGGTAGCCAGCGAGATCGCGATGCCGATCTACCGAGCTATGGTCGTGGCCGCGCGAAGGAGCGGAGAGAGGGTAGAGTGCGTCGTGGAGGGTAGCCCGTTTAGGACGAGAGCCGAGGCTGTAGAGCGAGTAGAGAGAATACGCGAAGTTGGCCGAGGAATCGTGAAGGAGGTTCGCGAGGAGGTCTTGCGCCTCGACCCTCCTCCGCCCTTTAATCTCGGCGATTTGCAGGCCGAGGCCTATAGGCTCATGGGCCTCTCTCCCTATGTTACTCAAAAAATTGCTGAGGAGCTATACCTCGAGGGCCTGATAACTTATCCCAGGACCGATAGCCAGCGCTATCCGCCGGAGGCCGATCACGAGAGGATCCTCCGGTCTCTTTCGTCGTTTGGCTACGCCGACTGCGTTGAGCCCATACTAGGGCGCGGGAGACCTCCTAAACCGGTCGAGGGGAAGAGGACCGACCCGGCTCATCCGGCCGTATTCCCCACGGGCCTCAGACCTCGAAGATTAAGCAAGCTTCAAGAGAGACTCTACGATCTAGTAGCGAGACGCTACATAGCCACATTCATGAGATCCGCGGTTCTATTGAAGACCGACGCGGTGGTCTCCTTCGATGGAGTCGAAGTCAGGTGCTCGGGCGTAAAAGTAGTGGAACCCGGCTGGACTGAGTGCTACCCGCGCGAGCCTCGCGAGAAGCCCCTCCCTCCCCTCGAGAGGGGAGAAGAGCTGACTCTCGTGAGAGCCAGCGTTAGGCGAGAGTCGGAGAGGAGGAGACGAGGCCATACGAAGGCCTCGCTATTATCTTGGATGGAGCTTAGCGGCATAGGGACTGAGTCTACCAGAGCGCCGATAATCGAGACGCTGTTTAAGCGGGGCTACGTGGTGGAGGATGGCAAGGAGGTCAAGCCCACAAGGCTCGGCCTCGAGATTTACGAGTTGACCAAGCGATACTTCCCCAAGCTAGCCGACGTGAACCTCACAAGAGAGTTCGAAGAGATGTTGAGGCGCGTCAGAGAGAGGGCGGAGACCAGAGAGCGCGTGCTCGACGAGGCGAGGAGAACCGTTGTGAAGCTCATTGAGGAGGTGCGCGGCAAGATAGAGGAGGCGATCTCGCTGATCTCATCCTACGAGGTTACTCCGAGAGATAAGAAGTGCGCGGTCTGCGAGCTGCCCAGCGACGGGGGCCTCTGCTTTATTCATCGCAGAGCCCTCGAGTCTCTCTCGAGCTCTTTGAGCGAGCTCGTCGAGAGGCTGGGGGTCGGCCCCATCAAGGCCGTTGCCTGGGTGGCCGAGAGCAAGTCCCACGGCTCGGCCGCTCGCGAGGTGGCCAAGGGCATTTTGAGCGGAGCTATAAAGTTCGAGATCCGCCAGTGAGCGCGAGGGGCGAAGAGCCTTGTCGAGAGACGTAGTGGTGATCATGGGGCCTCAATCGTGGTGGCTCGACGAGAGTCGCGTGATCGAGGCCTTCGGAGAGGTTGAGGTATCGCGCGCCGCTCACCGCGATTTCCCCGACGGGGAAACTTACGTGAGGGTCGACCCCGGCCTCGTGCGCGGTAGGCGAGTACTGCTCCTTCAGTCTCTCGCGCCCCCGCAGGATAAGAGTCTGTGGCAGCTCGTGCTGATGGCCGACGCTTGTAGGCGCGCGGGAGCGGAGAGGCTGCTCGCGCTAGTGCCCTACCTAGCATACGCCAGACAGGATAAGGTCTTCCTCCCGGGCGAGCCCGTCAGCGTCTTCGCGCTCCTCGAGGTGCTTTCGCTCCAGGGGATCCGCGCTCTCTTCGCCGTGGACGTCCACAGCGCGTCGGTCCTCCGAGCCTTCGGGGGATACGCTGAGAACGTCCTCGCCACAAGGGCTCTGGCCGAGGCGGCCGCCGGGCTGAGGCCCGAGAACTTGGTGGTCTTGGCCCCGGATGCCGGAGCGCTCTACCGCGCGCGCTCTCTGGCCGCGATCCTCGGAGCGCCACACGACTACCTCGAGAAGAGCAGAGACAGAGTCACGGGAGAAGTCAGCGTGAGCCCGAAGAGCGTCGACGTGAGCGGGAGGGATGTGCTCATAGTAGACGACATAATAAGTACGGGAGGCACCGTGGCCAGAGCCGCCGCCATGATGCTAGAGCGCGGCGCCAAGAGCGTCAGAGTGGTCGCGTCGCACGCTCTCATGTGCGGCGGAGCGCGCGAGAGGCTGAGAGAGGCCGGCGTGGCCGAGGTGCACGCCCTCGATACGCTCCCCCCCGTCGAGGGGGTGGTCTATCACAGCTTCCTGAGAGAGGCCGCCGAGGCCATAGAGCGATCCGGGCTCTTGAGGTAGGAGGAGAGGCATGTGGAAGCGCGACGGCGCGCTCTACGCTCTCTATAGCGGCTCGCACCCGTGCTTGTCTATGGCCGAGCTCCTCTCCTTTTTCAATGAGGAGGAGATCCTGCTAGAGTTGACCCAGTTCGTTGCTCTCAGGACTTCCCCCGAGAGAGCCGTGATGGCTCAAAGGCTCTCGGCTACCATCAAGGAGGTCGGGGAGCTCCTCTGCATCGGCGAGCTCGAGCGGAGGGAGGACGTGGGGTCTCTCCTCGAGGAGTGCCTGCGCGAGCCTCCGACGATCGGCGTGACCCTGAGCCTGAGGACTCTCGGCTCGGCGTCGGCGATTCCGACGGGCGAGGAGATTCTGCGCGAGGCCGCTCGTTTCATTGAGGGGCGCTGGGGCGTGAGGGTCAGACTAGGGGGCAGAGGGAGAGCTGGGGCGATTAGGATCGCGCTAGTCGACGGCCTCATGGCTCTGGGGCGCGTGCTCTCGAGCGAGAGCAAGGGCGCTCTGCTTCTCGAGAACCCACACGAGCTTCCCTGCTATAGGCCTGGTGCTCTCAACGCGTGGTTCGCAAGGCTACTCTTCAACTTAGCCTCGCGCAATCAAGTCTCTAAGTTCGCTGACTTTTTCTGTGGAGTGGGCACGATCGCGAGGCAGGCCATCGGTGCTTCTCTCTACGTGCTCTGCGGCGAGTTGAGGCGCGACTACGCTGAGTGCGCGAAGCTAAATGCGGGATCCGAGCGCGAGGCCAATTGCGACGTCGTTCGCTGGGACGCGCGCTCTCCGCCGCTCCGAGGAGAAGCCATAGAGGCCGTCGCCTCGGATTTGCCGTACGGGAGATCGACCCGAGGGCCCAATTGCGAAGAGGAGCTAGCTCGACGCTTCATCGAGTTGCTCCCCCTCCTCCTGAAAAGAGGAGGAAGAGCCGTGATCGTAACACCGATGGAGTGGAGGTTGCCCCGCCGAGGCGAAGGAGGCCTGGCGCTCTGGAGGAGATGCCCCATGTACGTCCACTCGGCGCTCACCAGGCAGATAACGGTGTACGAGCGTGAGTGAGGGCTACGTGCTGTTCTTGGGAACTTCGGCGGGAGCGCCCTTGCCGTCGGAGGGCATGCCGGCGATCCTCATGTCGTTCCGCGGGTGGAAGATCCTCTTAGACGCCGGAGAGGGAGCTCAACTCGAGCTCTTGAGAGCAGGCGTGGGGCCCGCCAGATTGGACTCAATCCATGTAACCCACGCTCACGGAGACCACGTGTTCGGCCTCCCGGGCCTCCTCCAGAGCATGAGCATGTCCTCTCGCTCTCGGCCCTTGATTTTGCAGGGGCCCGAGGCCGTGAGGTCTCTCCTCGAGGCCTCGTTCGTCAATACGGGCTTCGAGCCCTCCTACTCCGTGCGCTTTGCCTCGTGCAACGAGCCCGTGATCTTCGAGGATTCGGGAGCTCTCCTCGAGGTCTCGTGCTTCAGAACGTGCCACGTTTCGGAGTCCTACGGGTACGCTGTCAGCGGGTACAGGAAGAAGAGAGAGGGGCTCTCGAGGGTCTTCAAGGTCTCTTACACCGGCGACACGAGCCCCTGCCCCGACTATTTTCGCCACGTCGAGGGCTCCGACGTCCTGATACACGATGCCACGTTCAGTTGGCTTGATAGAGAGGTAGCGCATCGATATGGACACTCCACGGCTCGCGACGCCGCTCTCGTTGCCGAGGAGACCAATAGCAAGATGCTCGTGCTGTTCCACAGGAGCACCAGATATAGGGGGAGAGAGTGGCTGCTGCTCAGTGAGGCTCTCGCCATTCACAGAGAAGTCTTCTTGGCTAAGAGAGGGCTCAAGATAATTCTGTGAGGCTCGCCGCTACTCGCCCCAATCCTCGGCCACTTCCTCGAGCTCTCTCAGCTTGAGCGCTCCCCCCTCCTCATAGAGGACGAGCTGCGTCCCGCACTCCGCGTGCTCGAAGACCTCTCCCGGCATCGCATCCTCGGGCACTTCGATTTCTCCGCCGCAGATTGGGCACTCCATCTTGACCAAGGCCCTGGACCTCCGCGGCCCGCTCCGGGCCGCGCTCAATTAATAAGATTTTCGACGCCGACAGCGCAGCTGCCTTCGACTCCGCGCAGAGCGAAACAATAAAAATCTAGAGTCTTCACGTACGTCGAGCCGGGCGGTGCTCTCTGAGGCTCGGCCGCAAGTGCGGAGACGTTAGGTTCGGTCCAGCTGGGAAGCCGATCGACCTCAGAGGAGACCTGCTCGAGGCTCCTCGATTCCTCAGAGAATTGGGCCTTGACGCCATGGAATACGAAGCTGTCCGCGGGGTCAACATCTCCAAGGAGAGGGCTGAGGCGCTCGGACGCGCCGCCTCGGAAAATGGCGTGCTATTGAGCCTCCACGCGCCATATTACATCAATTTAGCCAGCGAGAAGCAGCAGACTCGCGAGGCTAGCGTGCGCAGACTCGCCGAGGCCGTCGAGGCCAGCGATTGGATGGGAAGCTACGCCGTCGTCTTCCACCCGGGCTACTACGGCGCCTTCACGCGAACCGAGGCCCTGAAGATGGTCGTGAAAGGCGTCGAGGAAGTCTCGAAGATCGTGAGCGGCAGGTCGTCGTGGCTAGCGCCCGAAACCACGGGCAAGACCAAGCAGATAGGAAGCGTCGAGGAGATCATCGCCATATGCTCTTCTGTCGATAGATGCAGACCGACCATCGATTGGGCTCATTTGTACGCGAGGAGCGGCGGCAAGTTCCCCTCGAGTCCGAGCGACGTTCTGAGAACCATCGATTTGATCGAGAGAGAGCTCGGGAGAGAGGCCGTGAGGCCCCTCCACACGCACTTCTCGAAGATAGAGCACGGGCGGGGTGGAGAGAAGAGGCACCTGGTGATGTCCGACGAGGGGGGCCCTGACTTCGGGGCAGTATGCTCGGCTTACTCGGAGGCTGGGATAGACGCCGTCGTGATAAGCGAGAGCCCCCTTCTCGAGAGAGACGCTATCGTAATGCGAGAGATGTGCGCGAGAGCCTGCGAGGGATGAGGACGTAATCTTCCCAGGAGGCGCAGCATAAGAGAGCGAAGAGAGCCGCGTGGAGCGTCAAGTAGCTTCTGGAGCCCAGCGAGATGTTTATCGAGCCCTTGAAGTATCTCTCCACCCAATCGGGGGGGTCGGCGTCGCTGCCTACGACGAAGACGGGATCCCCGAGGCTCCGAAACTCTTGCGGAGCTATTCTCGCGCCTCGCTCTCTGAGCACCACGACCCTGTAGCCGGAGTGGACGTAACGCGATAGAGCCTCGTAAAGCCCTTCCCTCAGTCGATTGACTCTCCTCCGGCCGGCCACCGAGTCCCTGAAGTACCCGAGAGCCTCAACTTCCGTGGCTCCGGCGAAGTCTTCCCAGAAGTCCTCGCGCAACATAAGGTGGAGAGGGCGGCGAGGAGGTTCTCCTATCACTATGGAGATCCTGGGCTTCAGACGTCTAACGAGGTAGCGGTTGGTGAGAATGTAGTAGGAGACTCTAATCGCTATGTCGAGTCTGCGCGACGCCGAGGCGAAGCCGCGGCGAGGAAGAGACGAGATCTCAGTCTCGCCGCGGAGAGAGAAGACGACCAGCGCGGCGCGCAAGCTAAAGCGTCAGGCCTCTCCTTTTCCTCTCCTCCTCGGCTCTCACCTTGATTATCCCGTAGTGTATAGCGCACGACACGCAGTACTTTTTCTCGATGGGGAATCTCATTATCATCGCTCCCTTCTTCTCCAGCTCTCTCGCGAGCTGAGGATCCACCGGGCTATACGTTCTCGTGACTACTATTATCTTGTCCTCCGGCACGAGCCTTCCACAGTTATCGCATTGGATCCTCTCCACGTAACCCTTATCGCCCTTTCTTCTACCTCTGCTCTCCCTCTTCTTCGGCAACTCGTCGCACCCCGTGCTGTCGTATCGATGCTCCGCTCCTCTTAATATGTCCTAGCGAAGCGCAATGACGTGACCGAGGGGCTCCCGCAGAGAGGGCAGTCCCCGCTCGCCCTGACTTCGTCCAACGGAGTTCCGAGAGCTCTCGCGTCGATTCTATCC
Source organism: Fervidicoccaceae archaeon (assembly GCA_038878695.1). Lineage (NCBI taxonomy): Archaea > Thermoproteati > Thermoproteota > Thermoprotei > Fervidicoccales > Fervidicoccaceae > Fervidicoccaceae archaeon. Next base: position 541,318 of record JAVZVD010000001.1, on the reverse strand, counting down.
TCCAGCCCCTTACCGCAGGAGCTCCTGCCGCACCACGGCACCTCCACAATCCCGCCGACGCTGCTCAGGACGCTCCTCGCCTCGTCGACGCTCTTCACGACCGCGTAGTGTTCGCGCAGCCACCTCCAGGCTCTCGCCGAGAGATTTGAGTCTATCTCCTGGCCCAGCCTTCTCAGCTCTTGGCACAGGTCCTCGCGCTTTACCTTCATCTTCGTAAGAGTGTCTCTCCTCGCCACCACGATTTCGCCGCTCTCTACCTCGGCGGCGCCCACCTCGAGGCGCAGAGGGACTCCCTTGGTCTCCCACTCGTAGAACTTCCTCCCCGGCGTGAGCTCTTCTCTGAGATCCACCTTGACCCTCAGGCCGCACTCGGCCAGCTGAGAGGCTAGGCTCGAGACCAGCTCCTCTATTCTCCTCCTGACCTCCTCGCTCCTCGCTGGTATCGGTACTATCACCACCTGGATCGGCGCTATCGCGAAGGGCAGAATGAGCCCTCGAACGTCTCCGTGGATCGCTACGACGGAGGCAATAATTCTATCCGATAAGCCGTAGCTCGTCTGCCAGACGTAGTCGTGGTCCTCGTCGGCCAACTGTATCTTGACGTCAAGAGCTTTCGAGAAGGCTTGCCCCAAGTGGTGGACCGTGCCTATCTGAAGGACTCTGCCATCCGGGAAGACTGTGTCGAAGGCTATCGTGTAGAGGGCGCCGGCGAATTTATCCCAGTCTGGCCTCTTGCTGATCGCGTAGGGCACGCGCAGCTCGTCGAAGATCTTCTTGTAGATCTCGATCGCCTCGAGCACCTGCCTCTCGGCGTCCTCGAATGAGGCGTGAGCCGTGTGAGCCTCCTTGAACGTAGTGACCTCTCTTAGCCTTATCATAGGCCTCGTGGCCTTGGTCTCGTACCTGAAGACGCTGACCACCTGATAGTACTTCTTGGGGAGCTGCTTGTAGCTGCTCAACCACAGACTCTCCATGTAGCTTATCGATGTCTCGCTAGTGGGTCTGAGAGCGTACTTGATGTCGAGCTCCTCCAATCCTCCGTGCGTCACCCAGAGCACCTGGTCTCTGAAGCCGGCCACGTGCTCCTCCTCCTTAACGAGGAGCTCCTCGGGAATCAACATGGGGAATAGGACCTCCTCGTGCCCCGTGGAGTCCAGGTGCCTCCTGACCACCTCGAGAACATTCCTCCTCAGCGCGAAGCCGTAGGGCATCCACACCCCGGCGCCCTTGACCGGGTACCTGCCATAGTCGTAGAGCTCGGCGTCGCTCAATACTTTGTCGAACCACTCGCCGAAGCTCTCGGGCTCGGGCCTCTCGAGCAAGGCGCGGTGCCTCGCGGCAAGCTCCTCGAATAGAGTATGCCGAGCGAGGAAAAAACTGACGCTCGACCGTAGCGGTCCTCACATGATTATGAGCAGCAGAGCCACTATGAGTCCGTATATGGCTATCCCCTCGCCGAGAGCGACGACAAGCAGGACTGACGAGAACATCTCTGGTCTCTCAGCTAAAGCGCTGAGGCCCGAGGCCCCGGCCACCGCTATAGCTAGTCCCGCTCCTATCCCCGACAACCCGACGGCTAGCGCGGCGCCGATAGGCTTGTAGATCACATCCTCGGGGGAGCTCTCGGCAAAAGCTGGCTCGGCGACGCAGATAACGAGGCTCAGAGCTAGCAGCAGTAGCAGACCGTTAAACGATGCTGGCTTCGTTTCCTCGATGCTGCTCCTCAATGGGCATCCTCCGAGCGGACGCTCGCAGTGAGGGTGTTAAAAGTTCTATGCGCTCCTTTTCCTCTTCATAAGCTTCAGTCGAATGAACTCCTCCCTCGACCTCTCCGAGAGAACCAGACCTATGTGCTTTATCGCCTTCTGAATGCTCGGCATGACGACGTTATCTATGGCGTTTATCAGCCTCTGCGTCTTCTTGAGCTCCTCTATTAGCCTTCTTAGAGCGTACTCGCGTTCAACGAGCTTCACGTAGCTCGCGAGGGCCTCGCGGAGAGAGGCAACGGCCTCGACCAAGGCTGGGGGCACATCGAGGACCTCGCTGAGGCTCTCCGGCGCCTCCTCGGCGAGTCTGAGCACGGGGACTCTCACGGCGAATGCCATCCTCTCCTGCACCACGACGCTCAGCGTCGGGGGAACGGCGGCCGCGAGCTCTCTAGCTCTCTCGTAACCCGTCCGAATGAGTGCGCTCCCGTAGACGTCGTAGGCTCTGGTCAGGCTCTCGTAGACCTCTCGATAAAGTCTCTCGTACTCCTCTATCATGGTCCTGACGTAAAGGACGAGCGCGCTCCTCTTCTCCTCGAGGACTTTCCTGATCCTCTTTATGCCGCGCTCCTCGCGTCTAAGCCTGATGAGATTTATCTTCGTTGGTAAAAGGCGCCTCGGGTCCACGACCAAGCGAATTCAGCCTCTTCAGCTTGGGAGGCGCCTCTCGCCGCGGTAGTATCTCTCTATGAATTCCGGCCTGATGTTGGTCAGCTCAGTCTCTGGCAAAATGCTCAGCACCTCCCACGCTATGTCTAGGGTCTCCTCTATGCTCCTATTCTCCGTGACCCCCTGACTCAGGAATCTCCTCTCGAAGGCCTCAGCGAATCTCAAATACCTCTTGTCGACCGGGCTGAGGCTCTCCTCGCCGATGATCGTGGCGAGCCCTCTCAGCTCCTGAGCCCTGCTGTAGGCCGCGTAGAGCTGGTCGGAGACGTTGGCGTGATCCTCCCTCGTCTTGCCCTTACCGATGCCCTCCTTCATGAGCCTGGAGAGGCTCATCAAGACGTTGACCGGCGGATAGATGCCCCTATTGTGAAGGCTTCTGTCAAGCACTATCTGGCCCTCAGTGATGTAGCCTGTGAGGTCTGGGATGGGGTGGGTTATATCGTCGTTTGGCATGGTGAGTATAGGCATTTGCGTTATGCTGCCCTTCTTGCCGTGGACCCTGCCCGCTCTCTCGTATATCGAAGCCAGATCGCTGTACATGTAGCCCGGGTAGCCCTGCCTGCCCGGCACCTCCTCTCTGGCCGCGCTTATCTCTCGGAGAGCCTCGGCGTAGTTGGTCATGTCGGTCAATATGACGAGAACGTGCATGTCCCTCTCGAATGCCAGGTACTCGGCTAGAGTGAGAGCTGCTCTAGGCGTCACGAGCCTTATCATGGCCGGCTCGTTGGCTAAGTTCAAGAACATAGCTACTCTGCTCATTGCTCCGGTCTTCTCGAAGAATCTCCTAAAGAACAGGGCCTCGTCGTGTTTTATTCCCATCGCCGCGAAGACTACCGCGAACTCTTCTCCCTCTCCCCTAACCGTCGCCTGCCTGGCGATCTGAGCGGCCAACATGTTGTGAGGGAGGCCGCTGCCGCTGAAGAGAGGCAGCTTCTGCCCCCTCACGAGGGTGTTCATACCGTCTATAGCGCTCACTCCCGTCTGTATGAAGTGCTCGGGATAAGCTCTCGAGGCCGGGTTGAGCGGCGCCCCGTTCACGTCTCTCGTCTCCTCGGCCACGATCGGCGGGCCTCCATCTATAGGCTCCCCCAATCCGTTGAATATTCTCCCCAGCATGTCGTCGGAGACCGGGATCTCTAGGGTCCTACCGAGGAATCTGACCTTCGTTCCCACGGTGGTTACGCCGGTGGTTCCCTCGAAGACTTGCACCACCGCCACGTCTCTGCTAACGTCGAGCACTCTGCCGCGCCTCTTCTCGCCGCTGGGGAGCTCTACCTCGACCAGCTCGTCGTAGGCTACCATCGAGGCGCCTCTCACGAAGACGAGCGGCCCGGAGACGGCCTCGATGGTCTCGTACTCGATCAGGCCCAGGGGTCTGGCCCTGCTCGCCCTCGAGCTCATGCCCTACCACCCCCCAGCTCGTTGAGCTTTCGGAGGAGTCTATCTCGTAGTGAGTCCACCTTGTCGAGCTGCTCGTTAGTCACTTGGAAGCGCGCCCTCATGAGCTCCGCCAGGAGCTCGGACATCTCGCTCTGTATGGTGGCGACAGTCACCTTGCCAGCCCTGACGAGCTTCAGCGCCTCCTCGTAGAAGCTCACGATGGCCTCGAGGAGCTTGTACTGCTTGAGGGGAGTCGCGAAGGCGTCGATGGGATCGTAGGCGTTCTGCTTGAGGAAGCCCTCCTTGAGGAGCCTGGAAGCCAAGAGAACGAGCTTGTCCTGCTCTGAAAGCCCCTCGGTGCCGACTAACCTAACTATCTCCTTTATCTCGTCCTCTCTGAGGAGAACCTCCATCGCGATTTCCCTGAGCCTCTTCCACTGGGGTCCCGTCTCTCGCGTCCACCAGTCCGCCACGGTATCGGCGTAGGCGCTGTAGCTCAGGATCCAGTTTATCGCCGGGTAGTGCCTGGAGTAAGCCAGAGCGGTGTCGAGAGCCCAGAAGACCCTTATGAACCTCCTGGTATGGCTCGTTACAGGCTCGGTGAAGTCTCCGCCGGGCGGGCTGACTGCTCCCACCAACGTTACGGAGCCGATTCTCCGAGGGGAGCCGACCGCGACGACTCTGCCCGCTCTTTCGTAGAACTCCGCTATTCTGGACGCGAGATAGCTCGGGAAGCCCTCCTCCGCCGGCATCTCCTCGAGTCTCCCCCCAATCTCTCTGAGCGCCTCGGCCCACCTGCTCGTGGAGTCGGCGACGAGCAGCACGTCGTAGCCCTGATCTCTATAGTACTCGGCCATCGTCACTCCCACGTATATGCTGGCCTCTCTCGCCGCCACCGGCATGTTGCTCGTGTTGGCTATCAGTATGGTCCTCTCCATCAGAGGTCTGCCAGTCCACGGATCTTTATACTTGGGAAATCTCTCGAGGACCTCCGTCATCTCGTTGCCCCTCTCGCCGCATCCTATGTAGATGACCACCCTCGCGGCGCTCCACTGAGCCAAGCTGTGAAGCGTGACGGTCTTTCCCGTGCCGAAGCCCCCGGGGATAGCGCCGGTGCCTCCCTTGGCCATGGGGAACAGCGTATCTATGATCCTCGTCCCGGTTATCAGAGGCTCCGTGGGCTCCAACTTCTCGACGAACGGTCTGGGCAGCCTAGCCGGCCACCTGTGATGCAGCCTCACCTCGTCTTTACGCCCGTCGTGCTCCACGACGGCTATCGCGTCCTCGACCCCGTAACGTCCCTCCGGGGAGAGCTCGACCAATCTCCCGCGCAAGCCGGGCGGCACCATTACTCTGTGCTCAATGAGGGGGGTCTCCTGGACCGTGCCCAACAAGTCTCCTCCCGAGACCTCGGTCCCCGGCTTCAAGTCCTCTCTGGGCACGAAGTGCCATTGGGCCTCGCGGGAGAGGGGGTAGACTTTGACCCCTCTCCTGATGAAAATGTCCCCCATTAGATCCTTAATGACGTTCAGCGGTCTCTGGATGCCGTCGTAGATCTGAGAGAGCAGACCCGGTCCGAGCTCCACGCTGAGAGGTCCGCCCGTCCCGTAGACGGGCTCCCCGGGTCTCAGCCCGGAGGTCGACTCGTAGACCTGTATGTAGGCCAGGTCTCCTCGCATCTTATTTATCTCGCCCACGAGCCTGTCCTCGCCGACCTCCACCATCTCGTACATCTGGGCTCCCGTCATGTTGTCGGCCACGACGAGGGGGCCCGATACGCGAACTATTCTACCTCTTACGCCCACGGTTCGCTCACCTCTCCCCAAATAGCTCCTCCGAGAGCATAGCCTCCAGAGCGGGTCTTAAGTGCTCTAGAGATCGCTCGAGCGTGTAATCGAACGAGATCTTCCCGTCCTCCGAGACCGCTCTGAACCCCGAGCTTATCTTCTCATCGATCTCCACCACGAGCCTGAGCTTCCTCTCTCGAGCGGAATCGGCAGCGCCGCCTCGCTCGAGGAGGGACCTAAGAGCCTCAGCCGATGAGGGGGGAGCCAATAGCTTGATGCTCAATCCCTCGGGCGCCTTCGAGATCAGGTCCTCTAGGAGCTTCTCGAGTATTTTCTTGAGCCTCTCACCGCGCCACGAGAGGACCTCGCTTCGTATGACCCCGAGAGCTTCGTTTATCCACTTGGACTTCACCTCGGAGAGCTTCATCCTGATGGAGCTCTCCGCCGAGGCCTCGGCGCTCTTCAATGACTCGAGCGCTCTCGAGTAGCTCTCAAGTAGCCCGCGCTCTATCTTCGATTCGAGCGCAGAGCGGGCTTCGTCGAGAATCTTAGAGGATGCGCTATAGACCTCCTCTATTTCCTTCCTCGCCCTAGCGAGGGCCTCTTCTATCACTGAGTCGACGAGCCTAACTAAGTCTCCGCGCACCTCGGCCAAGCTATCACCAGCACACCATTCATCTTACCCGAAGCCCAGCGCTTTGAGCAGGAGCTTACGCATGTCGATAGGCCTGCCCTCGCTTGTCGGCGTCGGTAGATACGAGATTATTTTCTTGGTCCTGGCTATGAGAGCGTCTACTTCCCCTCGGACGGGCTCGGAGAGTTCCTGGGAGATCAGTATTAGGGCCACGTCGTCCGCTGCAACGACCTCCTCGAGCACGCTGAGCAGCTCGTCCGGCGAGGATGCTATTCTCGTCTCGCAACCGAGTAACCCGTAGGCCGTGGCGAGGTCCTCGCCCCCTATCACTACGATCTTCCCCTGGAGGAGGGGGTCCATCCGCTCAGCGCGCCTCCGAAACTCGCGCTATCGTGAATTATCAACGTATTTTAAACATTGCCGCGCTCTCGGCGCACTCAATCATTTTAGCCCCCGCTCGGACCCCTCTGCGCGGGATATCGCTCGCGAGGAGGCGCGACGGCTTGTCGCTCGTGCCCGAGAGACTCGCCGAGGTCGGCCTGATCGTAGCAGAGAGCGACGTTCCCAAGCTCGTGGCCTCTCTGGCTGAGCTCGGGACCTTTCATCCCGCGAGGCCGAAGCTCGAGGGCGAGGAGGACGCCTACTCGCGCAGGGTCCTCGGCGAGCTCTCGAGCAAGCTCGATAAAGTGGACAGATACCTGAGAGAGGCCGGCCTCGAGCTCTCTGACGCGACCGGCGAGCTCGTCGTTGGCGAGGGTGGGTGGAGGGAATCCGCTGAGCGAGCGCTCAGGGCTTTCGCGCAAATCGAGGAGCCTTTAGACCGCGTGATAGAGGAGATCGAGAGATCTAGAGAGACGTTGGCGCAGTTGACGAGCAGGAGAGAGGAGCTCGAGCACTTCAAGGACTTCGACGTGGACCTGGATGAGCTCTCGCGGCTCGAGCGGGTCAAAGTCGCGGTGGGCAGCATGACTCTTCAGAAACTGGAGGAGGTTTTCCGCTCGCTCGAGGAGAGGAGAATCCCCCATGTAGCCTTGATGGTACGCGAGGACGACTCGGCCAGCGTCGTGTTGATCTGCCGCTCCGAGGACTTCCCCTCGCTCTCTAAGATGTTGGAGAGGGGGGGCTTCAAGCCTCTCCAGATCCCCGAGAACTATCCGAGGACTCCGTCGCTCGCTTACCGCGCTATTGTCGAGGACATCGAGAGGTTCGAGGACAGGCTGCGGAGCATGCGCCGAGAAATAGCGTCGCGAGCGGACGAGCTGCGGCTCTTCCACGCTACGTTCTACACGTTGAGAGAGGTCTACAGGGTCCTCTCCTCGCTTCTGCGAGTCGGTAGAATGGCGTTTCTGGCAGGGTACGTGCCCGAGAGGAAGGAGAAGGAGTTCGTCGAGGCTATCGATAAGGCCACCGGGGGCCGCTACTTGTTGCTCATAGGCTCCACGGTGAGGGGGTCCGAGGAGAGGGGGGCTCAACCCACCTTGGTTAGGGTGCCTAAGCCTCTAAAGCCCTTCCACTGGCTGGTGACGCAGTACGGGACCCCGGCCTCGCACGAGCTCGTGCCGACGATCTTCGTCGCAGTCACGTTCCCCCTACTCTACGCTCTCATGTTCCCCGACGCGGGCCACGCGCTAGCGATCATGGCCTTCGGAGCGCTGGTGTTGAAGACGGCTAGAGGTAGAGAGACCAGAGAAATTCTAGGGATGCTCGCTCTCTACTTGGGAGCCGCCTCTTTCGTCTCGGGAGTCCTCGCCGGCGAGTTCTTCGGCCCTGTGACGGGCCTCTCCGAGCTGCTTTGGCACGGTCACCCGCCGCTCGCCTCGCCCATAGAAGCTGGAGCCGAGGGAGGGGCCTTCGAGCTCCTGATGCTCGCGGCCTTCAGGCTCGCGGCCGTGATGCTAATCAGCGGGACGCTCTTCGGAGTGGTGAACTCCATCCTCGCTGGGAACGTAGAGGATGCCCTGACCGTGAGGCTCCCCAAGTTCCTGCTCTTCCTATTCGCCACCTACCCCTTCCTCTTCTTTGACCTTAAGACCGCTGGCTTAGTGATCTACGACGCGACGTTCGGCGGAGCCGCGACCTTCGAGGGCGCCTTGACCAGGTACGGATGCCTAGCCTCCCTCTTTGGTCTGCTGATGTTAGAGCCCATCATTGAGGGAGTGAAGCACGGCCTCTCTCACGCCAGAGCGAGCCTCGGCGCGGCTTTCCTGGAGTTGTTCGAGAGCGTCCTCCTCGTGATAGGCAACACCGCCTCTTTCCTCAGGATCATGGGCCTAGCCGTGGCTCACAGTGGGATGGTGGTAGGCTTCATGCTGTTGGCCGAGCTCGTCAATGGTGGGGTCCTCGGAAGCGCGGCTGCTCTCTTGATATACGCGATAGGCAATCTGATGGCGATAGCTCTAGAGGGCATCATAGTGTTCGCTCACACGCTGAGGCTGCACTTCTACGAGTGGTTCACGAAGTTCTACCTCGGCACGGGCTTCCCGTTCCGCCCCGTCGTGGCTCTAGCGAAGATCAGGGTCACCTGAGGCGGCCGCGGGCCGTGCCCGCGAGAGCGGCTTCACGCCCACGGTTATGGCCACCGAGGACGCGAAAAACAGCCTCGATGAAGCGATCAGGCCCAATTTCCTAAGCACCGCTTCGTAGAGTCTCCCCGGAGGTAGCAGGCGCATCGTCAACGGCAGAGCTCCGTAGAGCTTGAGCCCTCGGTGTCCGGCGACGATCGCCCCAGCTATCCTTGGAGCCAAGTTGAAGTACAGCTCCACAAGGATCCTCCTCACCGGCTCGCGGGGTCTGTGAAGTTCCAAGATCACGAGTCGACCGCCCGGCCCAACGACCGCTGACAGCTCTCTGAGAGCTCTGTAAACGTCTAATGCGTCGCGCAGCGCGAAGCTCGTCGCCACGCACTCGAAGGCGCCGCTCCTGAGGGGTAGCCTCTCGAATACCCCGCGCACTCTCTCGAGCGCCAGCTCGTCGACCCCCCCAATCAATCTCAGCATCTCCTCGAGCGGGTCCAGTGCTACGAAGACGCTGGGCTTGGCCCCGGCTCGCAGGGCTTCAACGAGCATCTGGCCCGGGCCGCTGCCCGCGTCGAGGAGTGGGCCCTCGCACTTTCTGAGGCCGCGGGCCGCCGCTCTCCTCAGATAGCCCACGGTTCCTAGGCTCATGATTTTGTTCGCGAGCTCGTAGAACCTCGATGCTTCCAACAGAGCCGCGATCACGCGCGGCCAGGCGAGGCCGAGGCCCCCTCTCGGCAAGCGCTCTCCCACGCGCCTCCGCATCGATTGTTCACATTTTCACGAGCTCCGAGTCGCGGGCAGCGGATTACGCCGCGGCGCCGGGAGCTCCGCTGGTCTCATTAGTTTTCGTCTATCGGCCTGGAGGCTCCTCGCCAGCCCTCTCGCTCGCGTAGTACCAGCGAGTCTCGGTCCCTCGGTCTACGAGTATCACACCGAGCCGCTTGAGCTCCTCCCTGAGAGCGTCGGCCGCGTCGAAGAGCTTTCGCCTCCTCAGCTCGGCTCTAGCTCTAACGAGCGCCTCTATGAGCTCGCGCTCGATCCCCCGACGCTCCGGCTTCTCCAGCCCCACGCTGAACCCGTAGATCTCGTCGGCGAATCCGAGCACGCGTCGCAACATGAGCAAGTGGGCCAGCTTGGGAGAGTCCTCGATGTCGCGGTGGAAGAGCTTCACCGCCTCTAACACCTCGGCCAGAGCCCTCCCGGTGTTGAAGTCCTCGGCGAGGCTCTCCTCCATGCGCGAGAACAGCGTAGCGATCCTGGAGGCCAGCTCTACGTCCCTCTCGCTGAGAGAGTAGTCTGAGCTGCTCGAGGCCACGAGGTCCTCGACCTTTCTGAGGGCCGCGATTATTCTGTCCCTCGCCTTTTTGGCCTGCTCCAGAGACTCCTCCAAGAAGTCGAGCTGAGACCTATAGTGCGAGCTCAGGATCCAGGTTCTTAGGACTCCCCCATCGAACTTCGATAGGAGCTCGCGCAGAGTCACGATGTTGCCGAGGCTTTTGCTCATCTTCTCTCCGCGAACCGTGAGCATGCCCGTGTGGACCCAGTGCCTCACCCATCTCTTGCCCAGTAGAGCCTCGCATTGAGCCCTCTCGTTCTCGTGGTGAGGGAAGATCAGGTCCTGTCCTCCTCCGTGCACGTCCACGTCCTCGCCGAGGTACTTCGTGGACATCACGCTGCACTCTATGTGCCATCCGGGCCTTCCGGGCCCCCATGGGCTGTCCCAGCTCGGCTCCCCCGGCTTCGCCCTCTTCCAGAGGGCGAAGTCGAAGGGGTTCCTCTTCTCTCGCAGGAGCTCCTCCTCCTGTCTCCACGACTCGCGCTCGAGCCTGCCCGATAGTCTGCCGTAGTCGGGGAAGCGCGCCACGTCGAAGTAAACGCTGCCGTGCGATACGTAGGCGAAGCCTTTCTCGAGGAGGAGGCTCACGAAAGAGATTATATCGTCTATGTGCTCGGTCACCCTCGGATGGATCACGGGCTCCACGCCCAGCCTCTGGAGAGCCTCGGCGTAGTCCTTGATGTAGGTCTCGGCCACGTCTCTCCACGCGACGTTCAGCTCTTGAGCCCGCTTGATGATCTTGTCGTCGATGTCCGTGATGTTTTGCACGTAGATCACGAGAGCTCCTCTGCTCTCCATAAATCTCCTGAGAGAGTCGAAGGCGACGTACGTCCTAGCGTGCCCGACGTGCGTCTCGTCGTAGACGGTGGGGCCGCACACGTACATCTTGACCAGGCCCGGGGTAGAGGGCTCGAATTCCTCCACGCGTCTCGTGAGCGTGTTGTACAGCTTCAGCCGCAAGAGCTCTTGAGCCTCCTCAGAGTTCAATGACGGGGATCTCTCCGAAGACCGAGGTTTCTATGCTCTCGACCTTCTCTTCGGGCTCGACGGGTATTCCCCTGAATCCTAGCGGCCTCCTCTTCACCTCGGAGTAGCAGTAGAGAGAGTCGAGGACAGTCAGCAGGTCTCGGCGACCGGCTCGAAAGGCCACCATGTCGAGTCCGGCCAGGCAGACCGGCACGTAGAGTAGCAGGTCGGCCACGCGCATGCTCCCGGTCTTTGCCTTCAGCTTGAGCGCCTCGTCCTCGGCCACGGGCAGCATCAACTCGTTGAAGCCCGTGGAGAGCGGGCGCAGCCTTTCGGAGTTCAACGCGCGATTCAGGTCTCTCACGACTGGTATGCAGCGGCCACCCTCTAGGCGACAGCGCCCATACGCTTCGATCACTTTGGCCACCGACGACTCCATCCAGGGGCTTAGAGAGAAGTCTATTCCCCTCAAGCGCGCCCTCCCGTCGTCGACCTCGGAGAGGGCACCCCTGATCCTCTCGGAGAAATCGATGAGCATCTCCTCGAGAGCGGCGAGCCCTCCTCTCCTCAGCGCTCCCTCGGCGTCTTCAACGTAGAGCAGCGCCACCGTGAGCATAGGCGCCTCCAGAGCAGCGGGAGGAGAGCGAGAAATGGGGAAGTACGGCGAGACGAATTCTCCGCCGTGGAAGTCGAGGGCGAATCTCGTGAGGTTCTCGGGCTCCTCGGCCGACCAATCGATCAAGAGCTCGGCGAGCCTCCCCAGATCCTCCCTACTCGCCACTATGGCGTGAGCGAAGAGGCCGCTGCTCAGAGCGTCTTTGATCTCTCGCAAGCGCGCGTCGCTCGAGAGAAAGCCCCCTATTGATATCATGAGGCTCTCGTCTAAGTTCAGAGCAGCCGAGACGAGGGTGCGCACGTCAACGCCGGGAGGGGGAGGAGGTAGAGAGACCCGCTTGGACCACACGTCTAGGTGAGCTCTTCTCAGCGATCTCTCCGCGCGCTCTAATTGCTCGGAGGCGTCGAGCAACGTCTTCTCTAACTCAGCTTTACTCCAATCGCGCGGGCTCGCGTGGGCGGTAAGAGCTCTTATCTTCAGTTCGCGCCTCCCTCCTCCACCATGGAGTTGACCATTTTGCTGAGCGCTTCGGACTTCTTCGTGGCGCTCTGCACGGTCTTGATCAGCGTCGACTTCACTCTGCCTCTCTCCAAGACCGCTATGCCGGCAATGGTAGTTCCCCGGGGCGTTATCACCGCGTCTCTCATCTGAGCCGGGTGAACTCCGAGCCTCCTGAGGTACTCTGCCGTCCCCTCGAGGACGTCGAGGATTGAGGCGAGAGCGAGCTCCCTCGGCATCCCGACGGCCAGCCCGCCCAGCACGAGTCCATCGATTATCTCTGCTATGTAGGCCGGGCCGGAGCCAACCAGCCCGGTCCAGGCGTCGAGGAGCTCCTCGGGAACCCAGTAAACTCTACCGAGCTGGCTTAAGACCCTCTCGACGACCTCGGCGCCCGGTCCCTTGCCTCCACCGTCGTGGGAGACCGCAGTTGATGATTTACCGACAAGAGCGCACACGTTGGGCATGGCCCTGTAGACTTCGGAGCCTCTGGTGAAACGCTTTATGGTGGCTATCTTGACTCCGGCGAGAATAGAGAGCACGACTTTGCCGTCCCAGCTCTCAGGTTTTACTTCCTTTACCACGTTGGAGAGGTGAAAGGGCTTGACCGCTAATATCACTAAATCGGCGCTTCTAACTGCTTGGTCGTTGTCGCGCGTGGCGATGGCCCCCAGAGCCTCTGCTTCTCTTATCGTGGCCTCGGACCTCCCGGTAGCCACGACGGAGTAGCCGGAGGACACGAGCGTCTTTATTAAAATTCTACCCATCTTCCCGGCTCCGATGATAGCTATTCTCTCGCCCATGTCACAGATCACCGAGACGACGCGGCCCAATAGTCACTCGAACCAGCTAAATAACGTCTTCGAGCGAGCTCTTCTGAGGGCCGCCGCCGGGATTCGAACCCGGGACCTCCGGATCCACAGTCCGGCGCTCTTCCGGCTGAGCTACGGCGGCCACGAGCCTCATCACACGTCATTGCGAGCTCGACCGCTCGCTCCGCGGCGGCCCTCGCAGTCGATTTACCGGCCTAGGGGATATTTAGGTATAAGTAATTGTGGATATCGCGATCGCCTATAGAATCGATTCTCGTCGGGACGACTTGACTCACACTCTCGCCAGCACTGGCACGTTCGGCTTCAACCCGAGAGCTCTCGCTACGCTACTCTTAGAAACCGTCAAAAGACAGAGCGCGTTCCCGGGGCTCAGCTCGCGGAGCCCGCAATAATTCATGAGGCCTTTCGCGACGACCCAATCGTGCTCCAGGATCTCCCTGAGGTCTCGCCTCGGGTAGACGCTCTCGTCTATCCCCGCCGCGTCTGTGTCGACGGGTAGAACGCGAACCCCCTCGAGTAGGCCTAGCTCCTCCAGCTCCTCGAATGTTACATCGTTGGAGTATGCGCCGGTCTTCGCGTAGACGTCTACGCTGCATCCTAGCTCCTCCGTGAGCCTCCTAATGAGCAGGGCGTCGGCTGGCAAACCGCCTATATTGGCCAGCACAAACGCCACCTTCTTACCTCTTAGCTCGGAGAGGTCCACGGCTCCAACGCTCTCGAGCGGTATCTCCGAGAGGCTCCCCAGCGATCTTAGGACGTCGGCGTTGTCGAGAGAGGGGCTGAGCGTCGTCAACAGCGCCGAGAGCTTGACTATATCGGAGAGACTTCGCCCCTCGCCTCCGAGGAGTTCGTCTTTGATCTTCGAGGCCGTGGCCAGCTCGAGGCTTTTCAGCTTCCTATGGGGGTCATTGGACCTCAGCAAACGTTTGAGAGCCCTGTACGAGGCCGTAGCCAAGAGAACCACCTCTGTTGCCGGGGTGGAATAACTTGCCACGACCCGCAGAACTTCGTTAAACGCGCCGACGCAGAGCTCCGTGTCGTTGCTCTCGCGGCACAGAAGGGCCGAGACCTCGTTCGCCCTCTCCTCGACTATGTGAGCTACGAGATCCGGCGTCACCTTCAAAGCATATGCCCCCTCGAGCGTGGTTCGCTACGCTATGTAGGTTTAAAGGTCGAGCGCTTCATGATATCCTTTGAGCGTCGTCTATCCGGTGCTCACGCTTGGCTAACGAGAAGAGCTGGGGCGCTAGGAACAACTCGCTGGAGAAAGAGCTAGTGCAGGAGCTCGACGTAGTGGAATTCTATCGCATTAGCCCGTGGAGCGGAGCCCTGATATATAGAGAGGACGCGAGCCTCGGGTACATGCCCGTGGAGCCTCTCCTCGTCGAGAATGAGGCTAAGCTCCTCTCGATTCTGAGGGAGTATGTCCCGAGGGTCCTCAAAGCGGAGGCCAGGCTCTTCGGCAGAGGTCTCGAGACCACGAGCAGCGAGTTGGAGAGAGCCGCGCAAAAGGTCCTCGGGCTCATGGGGCTGAAGCTCGATCAAGCGAGGTTTGGGAAGCTCATGTACTATCTGAGGAGAGACTTCATTGGCATGGGTCCCATCGACGTAATGATCAACGATCCGTTTGTCGAGGACATAACGTGCGCTGGAGCAGGGAGTCACGTTTACGTCTACCATAGGAAATACTCATGGCTCAAGACGACCGTGATCTTCGAGGACCCCGAAGAGCTCTTGAACTTCACGCGCAGACTTGCCTGGAAAGCTGGCCAAGACTTGGTCTACGCGAACCCAATAGTCGAGGGCCCTCTCCCTCCCAAACAGTATAGAGCTCATCTGACGTTGGAGGTGGTCTCAATACGAGGCTCCACCTTCACGGTCAGGAAAGGCGCCGAAGCCCCCTTCACGTTGCCCATGCTCGTGAGGCTTGGCACGCTCTCACCGGAGATAGCCGCTTACCTCTGGCTCCTCGTGAGCAACATGTTGACGATCCTAGTGGCAGGTCCGATGGCCAGCGGTAAGACCTCTCTATTAAACGCGATAGCCATGCTCATCCCCCCGCAAAAGAAGATCGTCACGGTAGAGGAAGTGAACGAGATCAGGCTCTTCCACGAGAATTGGACCCCCATGGTAGTCCGAGAGAGCAGACAGCCGGGCGTGGCCAATGTGACCCTCTACGACCTGTTAAAGTCCAGCCTGAGGCAGAGGCCCGATTACATCATCGTGGGCGAGATCAGGGGCGAGGAGGCCTACACTTTCTTCCAGGCCATAGCCGTTGGCCACGGCGGTCTCGGCACGATACACGGGGATAGCTACGAGCACGTTATCAGGAGGCTGGAGAACCCCCCCATGAACGTCTCGAGACAAATGATCGGGCTCCTCAACGCCGTAGCCGTCATGAGGAGCATTAGGGAGGAGACCGGGACGACGAGGAGGCTTTTCGAGCTCGTCGAGGTCTTAGGCTACGATCCGGAGAGGAATCTCGTGAGGAGCTCCGTCGTGGCCAGATATGATCCCTATACTCAGAAGTTCTCCTTCAGGACCCCTCACTCCACCTTCGCGGTCATCTCGGCCAGGAGCGGCCTCAGCGAGGAGAAAGTCATCGAAGACTTCAATAGGAGAGTGACCATAATGAAGTGGTTGGCCGGCGAGGGGATAATATCCCCGGAGCAGCTCTCGGGCGTCCTGAGAGAGTTCCACGAGTACCCGGAGAGAGTCTACGATAGAGCTCGAGGCGCCGGATACGCGTGAGAGAGTGCGCGCCTTGAGGTTCACCGATCTAGCTAAACTTGTCGAGGGGACGCCGCTCGATAGGCTCATCGTGTCCAGATTCTCGTGGCTCGAGAGATATGTCATCGAAGCCGGCTTCCCCCTCCCTAGCGAGTACTACGCCCGCGCCTCTCTCGGAGCCTCTCTCTTAGCGCTGGCGGCCTCTTTTATCGCGCTATTGCCCTTCCACATGCTAGTCTTGGGATACGACCTCCTCGCATCGATCCTCTTGGCCGCTCTGCTCTCCTTCATTGCGTCTTTGTTCGTCTTAGCGACTCTACTCTACGCGCCGGTGATAAAATTCAAGAGGTCCATGTCCTCGATGAATAAATACGCGCCCTTCACTCTCGTGGTCTTAGCGACCGCCGCGGCCGCTGGGCTGAGCGTGCGAGAGGCGCTCCTGATGGCCTCTCGCTTCGTGTTGTGCCGCGCAACTAGGAGGTCTCTCTCGAGGATCCTGTTCGATGTTATGTCGGGAGCGGAAGTCGCCGACGCTCTCTACCGCGAGAGCACTATCGTTGCCTCGCCCGTGCTCTCCGGCCTCTACGAGGGGCTGGCGTCTATAGCTAGGACCGGGGTAGGGTTATTCGAGTACCTCGATAACTCAATGCGCGCAGTCCTCGACGAACTCGAAGCCAAGTTAAGGAAAACCGTGGACTCTCTAGCGGTTCTCTCAGAGATGTTCGTCGTCGGAGCGCTAGTGCTGCCCCTCACGGTCGAGGTCGCTGTGTTATTCTTGGGAGGCCTCGTGGGCATGCCGATCTCTCCGATCCTACTGTTCGTCATCGTTGACTTCATCGTAGTGCCCACGATGTTCGTAATCCTGCTCATATTGGCCGACTCGGCTCTGAGCGAGGTGAGCGCTTGATGATCGGGCACAGGCTCTCGCGAGCGGCACGCGAGCTCGAGCTCGAGGAAGTGGGCTCCATAGGCTGGAGGGCCGTTTTGAGCGGAGCGGCTGCCGGCGCTCTAGCGCTCGCGGTCATGCTCTATGCGTGGGTGCCTCGAGGTCCTCTCTCCTCAATGCTCTACAGGCCTGAGCTCTGGATGAGCCTCTGCACGGCGCTCATAGTCGCTCACGCGCCGACAGCGGTCAGGTCAGTCCTCGCCTATAGAGAGCTCGAAAAACTCAACGCCGATCTGCCCGTCTTAGCCGGGTCTATGTATTCCAACCTGAGTGCGGGTCTCGACGCCCGCCGTTCTCTCGTGATGAGTGCATTGAAACTGACGTCGGCTCCTCTCCGGAGGAGGGTCTTGTTGTTGGAGGCGCTGCTCTGGGAGGAGGGCTTGAGCTCGGCCCTCGAGAAGGTCACGCGAGGTCTCCCCGAGAGGGCGGCCGTGGTGTTCTCGCTCTTGCAACCGCTCTTCGAGGGCGGCGGCCGAGCGGCAGAAGTCGCGGAAGTCCTAGCCGACTTCGCGAGGAGGATGTTGGTCTTCGACAGGATAAAGCGCGACACTTTAAGGTCGTACCTTTACATCGTTTTGATGGCCGTGTTGATCTTCGAGGGGGCGTGCGTTCTGATGCTTTACATATCACAGAGGATATATGCGGGGGGAGCCGGGCTCGGTTTACTGACCCCTCCCATAGAGCCCAAGATCATGTGGATCTATATGTACATTGGGAACATGCTGATATCGCTCTTCGCCTCACTGTTCATTAGCAAGATAGTTCGCGGCAAAATAAAGTACTACAGCGATCATTTCCTATTGCTCTTGGTACTGCACCACGTGATAGCCGGCTACGTGCCGCTCCGACTCATCTTCGGAGCGAGCACTTGAGGCTCTGGCTGCACCCTCTCACTCACTTGATCTCGACGAGCTTTCTGAGGCCCGCGTGAGCTAGAGCAGCCAGCTCAATGAAGATCAGGGCCTCTCTCGCGCTCCAGACCTCGAGCTCCAGCGTGTAGCCGTCTATTCTCTCAACGCCTCTCAAGCCAACTAGAAGATCGGCAAGTCCCGGGTCTCGAAGCTCTACCCTCAGCCTGCGCGGCCACTCCAGCTTGAGAGGCCTGAGCGAGCCCTCCTTGAGTCTCCTGAGGGCCTCCTCGACCCCGCTCCTCAGGGTCCTCCTCGCCTCGGAGAGCGAGAGGGAGAGAGCGGAGTACCTAGAGAGAGCTCGCTTCAATGGGACGAACACGGCCCAGGGGACGAACTTCTTGAGCTCGGTCCACAGGGCCTCATCGCCGGCTACCAGCGCTATGGGGACCCCGTGCTCTCCAGCGTAAAGAGCGTTCAGCGTGGTCTCTCCCACGAGCTCGCCGTCGAGCGTCACTCTGTGAATCGCTGCGCTGCTCACCGTGTGATCGAAGAACGCGCTCGGCGTGCCTGCCGCCGCGTGGTAGCCGAGGAAGATGGCGGCGCTCGCCCCCTCGATTCCGGCCACCATGGCTATAGGCCTGGGAAAGCCCTGGATTAGCTGAGCGTCGAGGTCGACGTAGCGCAGATTTACCATGGACCCATGGCTGTCGGCTACGAGAGGTTCGACTCCCGCCTCCCGCAACGTCGCCACGACCTCCTTGACGAGAAAGAGAGCGGCTTCTCTCGCGTCACTATAGAAGGGGGACCCGGGCCCGAGATGCGCCATCGACGAGACGCCGGCGAGGCCCTCGAAGTCGACGGACAAGTATATCCTCTTAGACGTCAAATCGCTCTCCGCCCCTCATATGGGGGTCTCTATTTTGGCTTTTCTCGGTTTCCCGGCGACTAGAGCTCGATGTTGGCGTGCATGATCCTGAGCTCGTCTTCCTTCTTACCTAGCCTCTGCATCAGCTCGACTATCAGACCATCGAGAACTATCATGGTCGTGTCCTCGAACAGCGTACCTAAAGGAGCGAGGGGCTCGTGTATCCCTAGTATCTGTCTAGCGAAGTAATTGCTCTCGCCGGATATCTTCGTCCTACCGGGCACTTCCACGATCAGGTCCGCTATCCTGCCGAGGGGGCTGTTGGGATGAGATGTGATTGCCACCACCTTGGCGCCAACCTTCTTGGCAGCAGTCGCCGCCGTGACTATCAGTTCGGTGGAGCCTGAGCCGCTTATGGCCAACACCAAGTCGTTCTCTTTAAGAGCCGGCGTTATTGTCTCGCCGAGCACGTAGCTCTCGAATCCCAGATGCCTGAGCCTCATAGCGAAGGCCCGCCCGACGAGCCCGCTCCTCCCAGCCCCCATTACCAGCACCGACCTCCTCGCTTTGTAGGCGTCGATGAGGAGGTCGCACAAGCCCTCGAGCTGAGCTCTCTCGAGCCGCTTTATCGCGTTATCTATGAAAGAGATTATCTCGCGCATCGCGTCGATAGCATGGCTCAAATCTCGGCACCATGAGTTACGATATTACATGCTTTTCTTTATAAGAAGTGCCTCGAGCCGGCTGCGATCGACGAGCCTTCTGAGGTGACAAATCTGAGCCTAGAGTATCTCGCGCTGGATTCTCCTCGAGAAGTCGAGCACGGTTAAGCCCACTAGAACCCCCTCGCGGAGCCTGGCCACTACGTCGTCTCCGATGAGCTCTTCCTCGCTCGCTTCCTCGGAGTCGGGGGCGAAGTCTATGTAGAGTACGTCGCTCTGAGGATCGTACTCTATTCGTACCTCCGCGAGCTCTATCAGAGCTCTGCGAGACTCCCTCTCTCGATTCACGCGAGCTCGCCTCGCGCTCACTCTCGCGTAGGAGCTAAAGTAGCTTGAGCCTCCGCAATAGGAGGGAGACCTCCGTGGCGAGCATGTGAGATAATCTCAGGGGCTCTGGCGTCGGACTGAAGACTTGGCCGCACTCGACGGCTCGCAACGCCTCCCTCCGCCCCATCGACGAGGAGTAGTAGTGCACCACTCCTCTCTTCGTCACCAGCCTGTTTGTCTTCGGCACGACCTCCGCGTAGACCTCTAACCGCAGCTCCCAGTCTCGGAAGTTGCCGCGCAGAGCCGCCTCAATCTTCCCGAGGTCTAGAGGCTTCTTGAAGATCACTAAGACGCGGGAGCCCGTCTCGTCCTCTAGGGCGACGGGATCCACGAAGTTGAAGCCCGCCACCGATATCCCATCGAGCAATATCACGACGTCTCTCGCCCCAGACGGGAGGAGCCTCTCGTAGAGTCTCAACGCTTTCTCGGTTCCGTCGAGGCCGTCGACCTCAATCAGCTCGAGCGAGCAGTCGCGCGGAGCCCACCCGCTCCACAAGACCCCCGCCAGAACGGTCGAGCCCCCGCTCTTGGGATGCGGGAAATATCCGTCGTCTATTCCGATGAGAGCGGGGCAAGATTCCATTGGCTCACTCCTGCAGGAGTCTCGAGACGAGCTCGTCGGTGCGCAGAGCTTCTAATATGCTGTCTCTCCCGCTCCGTATGCTAACGATTTTGGTTTTACCGTATCTCCCTCGGCTGATCACTCTGGCCGTGACTATGCCCAACATGTCGAGTTCGCTTAGAATATCGGTGGCTCTTCTCTGCGTCACGCTCTCTATTCCCACCCTCGCCGCTAACTCGAGGTACTTGGCATATACTTCGCCCGTTGTCGCCCTGCCCTTGGCTTCGGCTATAGACAGCGCGGCCAGCAGAATGAGCTTCGCGTGAAGCGGGAGCGTGGAGACTACCTCGTGGATCTTATCTCTCTCGAGCTGATTCCGCGCGGCCTCGACGTGCCTCACCTCGACGCGTTGCGCTCCTTCCCTCTCCGCGATCTCCCCGGCGACTCTCAGCAGGTCGAGGGCTTTCCTTGCGTCGCCGTGCTCTCTCGCGGCCAGCGCCGCACAGAGCCCTATCACGCCTTCGCCCAACACTCCCTCCCGAAAGGCCAGGCCTGCTCTCTCCTCGAGTATCGATTTGAGCTGTTGAGCATCGTAAGGCGGGAAGACGAGCTCCTCTTCGCCCAAACTGCTCTTGACTCGGGGGTCCAGCTCCTCGACGAAGTTCAAGTCGTTCGTTATGCCGATGAGGCTGATCGACGGCTCGGACAGCTCGCTGTTCAATCGCAAGAGCCTGTAGAGTAGGTCGTCGCCGTGCCTCTTGACGACGTAGTCGACCTCGTCGAGCGAGACGATGAGCCTGCTCCCCGAGCGATCCAGCTGCCTGGCCAGCCTCTTGTAGAGCTCGGCGACGCTGAGCCCCGTGAACGGCACGGGCACCCCAAGCGCCTCAAGGACCTCGGCCAGGACTCTGTACTCCGTGTCCTTCTGCCTGCAATTGACGTAGACTGTCATGAGGGGGACGCGTAGCTCGTTCGCTTTCTCCCCCAGCTTCGACAGGACGTAACGTACCACCGCGGTCTTGCCCGTGCCCGTCAGACCGTAGACGAGGACGTTGTTCGGTTTATAGCCTCGAAGAGCTTGAGCGAGTATCGACGCGAGCTTCGATATCTGCTCCTCGCGGAAGGGAAGTCGCGAGGGCACGTAGTCCGGGCTGAGTTTGTCTCTATCTTTGAAGATCCTACTAGCTAGAGCCCTCTCGAATATCTCGTCGACAACATCGCGCTTCACGGAGAGCTCACCGTGGGGCGCTCGCGGTCAAGCTTATCTCTTGCTACGGGCCGAAGTATTAAGCGGAATGACGCTCGACGGGCGGACCGAGCCCTCGGAGGCCGTGACGAGCATCTGCAGCACGGACCGCTCGAGGTGGCGGAGCGCGTGGAGGACGAAAAGGGGCTGATCGTCAGGAGGAGCGTTGAGCTTCTCAGGCAGGGCGCCGCCATGCTCTCGATGAGCTGCTCCGCCTGCGGGGCTCCGCTCTTTAAGCTCAAGTCCGGCGAGGTCCTCTGTCCTCTCCACGGTAAGGTCCTCGTCATAGAGAGAGACGAGGACCTCGTGAGGCACTCTATCGACTCGGTTCTGCTAGCTATGGAGGAGAAAATAGCTAGGAGGCTAAGTTCTCTCGTTGAAGAGATGGAGGTTCTAGCCGACGAGGAAACGGCTAGGAGAGCGTCCGCGTGGCTCGAGGTCCTCGAGAGGATCAGGAGGTTAAAGTCCCACTCTACTCAGTCGAGCAAGTAGAACTCTACTCTCTCCACGCCTCGAGTGCTCCCCCGGCCCCATCCAGCCTAGCTCGATTCAGGGACTTCAGCTCTCTCAAGTCTTCCCTGCTTAGCCCCTCGGCCAGCGGTATAGCGGCCAAGACGCAGCCCGCTATGAGCACGGGGTCAGCCCTACATGTCACTATGGCCGAGGGCCCGAGTCCCTTCTCCTTCAAGGCGAAGAGCACGTAGCTGCCAACGGTACTACCACGAACGTGGGAAATCGCGAGCACCCTCCCCGCGATCTTGGCGCCAGGGCGTGCTCGCAGCTCCCCCGTTTCCGCGTCTACGTCTCCTAGCAGCGACAGGGGTCCCTCGTGGACCAGCAGGGGGCCCTCGGCTTCTCCCTCTACTAACACCCTAACGCTTCTGCGCCACAACGTTCAAAGCCCCCAGCGAGGACCAGGCTATCAACTTAGCTTTTGTTCCGTGAAGGCGTGGTAAATAGAAGAGGCACTTGGCGCTCGTCGTAGCCACGGCGCCTAGTCGCGGCGCCATGGGAGAGACGACGGGGCAGGTATCTTTGACTATCTCGACGCCCAATTCATCTGCTCTCGAGATAAAGCCCATCGACTCGGCGAGTTCATAGACTTGCCTCGACGTCGAGACGACTATCCTTGGTTGCTCGGCCCGGCCTCTCCGCGAGAGGGTCTCGAAGACGGAGCGAATCTCCTCGAGGGTGGCGTGGGGACACCCAATGAAAATCGTATCGATGCTATCATCGAGATCTCGCAGGAGCCCTCTCACTTCCTCGGCCTCTATTTCTACCCTCTCCAGCCGCCCGGCCGAGGCCAGCGCACGCTGCCAGCCCGGGGTCACGCCCTCCACTATCGTGAGAGCTATATCACCGGTCGCTCCCGCAGCAGCAGTGTAAGCTCTCAGCGATTCGAAGGTCATGCGAGAGGCTCCTCTGAGGAGGGGCACGTGGCCGCTAAGCTTCTCGCCGACCACATAGCCGAGCGCCCCAGCCACGCCCGGGTCGCTCAGCTCTCGCGATATCTCTCTGGGGACTATGAGCTCAATGGTCGGGACTCTATTCTCGGATAGGTGGAGCCCCGCCTCGTAAGTCCTCCCAGCTATAGCGCAGAGGAGGGCCAAAGGACCCCCCTCTCTATTGGTCATTGCCCCGTAGTACGTGTTAGCGAGGGCGACGGCGCTGCTCTCGCCCCATGCCAAATGCTCGCCGACCGAGGGCGATCGGAGCAAATAGGGGGCGCAAGTAAACGAGGGCGCGAAGCCCATTTGAGTCAGGCTCCTAACTATGCTCAGCTGCTTCTCGGCGAAGTCCCGATGGATCCCCATCTCCGGCCATCTGTTGAGGTCCATTCCAATGGGATTCACCGTTGAAAAGACTTTGACGCGAGCCCCCATCGATGCCAACTTCTCGATGAAAGCTCTGCCGGGCTCCCCGATGTTCATGTAGGAAATCCCGGAGACGTGAGCGTGAGCCACCTCGACGAGCCTCTCGGCTTTCATGGCCTCGCCGACTTTAACAATCGCCCTCATAGCTAGCTCGATAGCCGGTCCGGCCTCGCCGCTGAGCATTCTCTCTTCCTCTTTAGTCAGATACAAGAAAGGTCCCTCCCGCCTAACGGAGTCGCACCCTCTCGAACTCTCTGCCCGCTCCCACGGGCTTCGTGGCATCGATGCCCATCTTGGCCGTGAGGCCGTCCCTCGAACTGGGGTCCATTGTGGAGCCCTTAGCCTCCGAGATTACGACGAGACCTTTATCAGCTTGAAATCTCGTCGCGATGGCCCACTCAACTTCCTCGGGGTCGTCCGGATCCACATCGTCGTCGACCACTACGACGTGCTTGAGACTCGGGTGAGCCGCGAAGGCCGCTAGTATCGCGTTCTTGGGATCCCCATCGCTCAATTTCTTTATGGAGATCACGGCGTGAAGCCAGCAGCCGCTGGCTCTGGTCAGTCTGACCTTAACCACGTGGGGCACGGCGCGCGAGACCGCCTCCTTTATCGCAGCCTCGCGCGGTAAACCCATGAGGAGAGCGTGCTCCGAGCCGCCGGGGAGTATAGCGTGGAGGCAAGGCTTAGCGCCCCGAATGACCCACGTCCCGTCGATCTCCACCACGGGCTGAAGCCTCTGTTTGT
This sequence comes from Fervidicoccaceae archaeon, assembly GCA_038878695.1. Taxonomy (NCBI): domain Archaea; kingdom Thermoproteati; phylum Thermoproteota; class Thermoprotei; order Fervidicoccales; family Fervidicoccaceae; species Fervidicoccaceae archaeon. Next base: position 517,447 of record JAVZVD010000001.1, on the reverse strand, counting down.
CGTAAGTCAACAGCAGATCGACGAAAGGGCCCTCCGGCGCTTCCTCGAGCGTGATCCTAGCCTCCGCCACGATCGAGGCTCCCAATGGGATGAGGTGGCCGTGAATGGGGGACGGGGCCGCCGGCAGCTTCCTGCCCAAGAGCACCGAGGCCGTCGTCAGCTCGTAGAAGCCATAGGGTGGAGAGGTCGAGGCCGCTAGGAGAAGAGCCGGGTGTGACCCCAAGAGTATGGTCACCTCGAGTTCGCGCCCGGCCTCTCTCGCCTCAACGATGGACCTGTGCAGATGTCTTGGCGATACTCTCACGACGAGCCTCTTGTCGCTCACCACGAGCATCCTATGCACACTGGCGTTCAGGGAGGAGCCCGCTCGCGCCACGATGATAGCGGAGGTTATGTAGAGCCCGGCGTCGCCCTCGTAGTATTTAATCGCTCCGAGCTCGCGCGCCGACAGCTCGACTCTATCGTAGAGCTCGTCGAAGGAGGCCGAGACGAAGCTATCCCTAGGATCCGGGGGGAGCGACGCCAGGGCCCTATAGAGGAGGTCCTCACCGCCGACTCCTTCGGCGGCGGCCGCCGCCTTCTCTCTCGTGTCAACGAGATTCGACGCGATCGGGAAGCGCGACCCCTTGACTCTGAAAACCAACGGTCGAGAGCCCTCCCGGCTCCTCAAGAGCTTGGAGACCTCGGGGCCTGGCTCTAACTCCTCCTCGAGAACCTCGAAGCCCATTTTGCTGAGGAAGGACTCTATCGTGGGAGCGAGCGCAGCCGTAGCGGCTCCCATAGAGCTAAGCACCTAGCCCAGGCTCTCGAGGTAGTCCTCTCTCAGCGCTATAAATCGCGCAGCCACGATGTCGGGATCCATGCCCTCTCGCGCTCTCAGGCGGAGGGCTCTGCTCGTTGAGCTCTCGTCGACTAGCGCTACGGACGTCCCGCAGGCCTTCGAGATCTCGACGCTGAGCGAGAGAGCGGCCTCGGACTTGGCCGGCTTATAGCCCACTTTGATCTTCAGCCTAGAGCGCGGCACTCCTCGCAGAGCCTCGGCCAACCTCTGCGCGAGCCTAGCCGCCTCCTCCTTGAATGAGTAGAGCAGGATTCCGTCGGCTAAGACCGCGACGGCGTGGCGCTTCTCGCCAACATCCACACCAACCAGAACCTCGTCGAACGCTTCTTTGTCGCGCAATGCGAGCAAAGCGCTTATCACGGCTCTCTCGGTCTCGCTTGGCCCGCGCGCCTCTACGGCTTTGCAAGGGCCTCTGTACGCGCGAGCGTCGTCGTATATGACGACTTCGCCCGAGCCGCACTCGTACGGCAGGCTCTCCGGTATTTTGTACGGTAAGCTCAGCTCTCTCAACCTGCTAAGGATCGCTACGAAGGTCCTGGGCCTCACTGTGACTACCACGAGCCTAGGCTCTGAAGAGTCTCCGCGCACGCGCTTAATATCGCGGAGAGGGTTAAAGTGCTTCCGCGGCTCGAGAGGCGAGCGGCTCGTGGATCCCCGCTACGATCTCGCCGCCAACTTCATCACTGTTTATCTGCCAGCTATGGTGACTAACGCCGCGCCAGTCGCGTTCCTCTCGAGGAGGAGGTGCACGCCGTTGGACCTCGGGCTGGTTCTCCCTGATGGTCGGAGGCTGCTCGGCGACGGCAAGACCGTCGAGGGCGTTTTGGTGGGTCTGGTCTCGGGACTCGCGGTCTCTCTCCTCCTCGCGCTATCGTTGCCCGAGTTCTCCTCCCTCCTGTTGAGGACGGGCCTGGTATCGTCGTGTGGCGCCATAATTGGGGATCTGGCGAAGTCTTTCCTCAAGAGGAGGGCGGGGATAGAGCGCGGGGCCCCTCTCGTCCCGGCCGATCAGCTGGACTTCTACTTGGGAGCGACCTTGCTCGTCCTGGCGTGTGACAAGTGCGCACAGCCGCTCCTCGCCAGCTTCCTTTTAGGACTGATCCTGGTTCCGCTCCTACACTTGAGCACGAACTACGCGGCCTACAAACTGGGGCTTAAGAGGGTCCCCTGGTGACCTCCGACGAGCCCTCTCTCTTAGCTCTCAACCTAAGGGCCGCGTATTTATCGATCGGCGAGAACCTGTGAGGGTGCGCTACCCTGGTCGGCGAGCCGCAGAGAGGGCAAGAGTCTCTCAACGTATACCTGCCGCAGGCCGTGCACTTTCTTAGGAGAAATCTCACTTCTTTACCCTCTGGAAGTGAAGTTCTACTTTCTCTCTCTTGGCGGCTTCCTCTGCCCTCCTCACCGCTTCGGCCAGAACTTCCTCCGCCGTCTTGTAGTCCTCGGCCTCCACCTCGATCTTATATCTCGGAGCTCCCAGCGCCGTTATGGTTATTTTGACGTTGGCCGCCCCGTCGGCGCCGAGAGCGGCCTCGAAGACCCTCTTTAGGGCTTCGACGCCGTCGGGCCTCAAGGTCCACGCGCGTAAGATCCCCTCTACTGTGACCTTCTTTACCTCGACGTGTTTCCTAGCCTCCTCGAGCAAAGCGCGAGCCCACTCGCGCGGCACGCCGGCGGCGAGGAAGACTTCCTCGCCCTCGAGGGACGCCCTCTCGAGCGCGGCCCATATCTCGCCGTAGTAGTCCTCGAGCTTCCAACCGGCCTCCTCGTACGCCTGATCGAGGGTCTTTCCCAAGCTACGAGCTACCTCTTCCAGGATCTTCTCGGCCTTCTGCTTTCGCTTGAACTCCATCATCTTTCTCTTGCGCTCCGAGTCGTAGACCCTCTTAAGCGATACGTCGATGTGACCTCTGCTCCTGTCTACGCGGATCACTTTGACCACTATCTTCTGGTTCTCTCTGAGGAGCTCTCTCACGTCGCGAACCCACTTGGAGGCTACCTCGCTCCACGGGAGGTAAGCCCTCGTGCCCTCGTACTCGTCGAGCTCGACATACGCGCCGAAGTCGAAGATCTCCTTCACCGTGGCTACGACGAGTTCCCCGATCTCCGGTAGCTTGCGCCTACTCTTGACCAAAACGCGCACCTCCTAACTTCGGGGGACCCGCGCCTCTGCTAGCCTAGATATCGCATGATCTGCGCGTTTATCTTACATCTCCCGCCCCGCGGCTCGACGAGTTGGTGCCCGCACACTATGCATCTGGCCGGGAAGGTCGCGTGCGAGAATAATATCTGTTCATTGCCGCAGCTCGGGCACCTCGCCAAGATGAAGTAGCTTCTGGGCTTCGGCACTAAAATCGCGCGCCTCTTCACGAGGCCGTCACCTGTGCACCTCTACGATTTCGAGCTTCTTGAGTCTTATGCCTTCTCTGTGGCTGACGCGCTTGCAGACTGTGCACGTCAGCTTGAGAGTCATCCTCTTCGTGGTCTTGGCGAATCTCTTCTGCTCCGGCTTCCTCTTAGAGCCGTAGCCCTCTTGCTTCCTCCTATATCTCCTCTCCCCCTCCGCGAGGGATCTTCGCTTACCGCCCTTGTAGAGGGTCACGCTGTGCTCGGTGTGCTTCCTGCACCTGGGACAATAGGTGTTGATCTTCTTGGGCACCTTCAAGCTCTCTTCACCGCGGTCGACTTAAGCGCCCTCACTTCTCAGCGGTAGGATGAGTTCCGAGGAGGTTATTACTTTTCGCGCACCGACCAAACTTTCTTCGATAGATGCATCTTCAAAACCGAGACCAAGCCTAGCGCGTAGGCGAGGAGGGCTCTCTCGGGGCTCAACATGAGGATCGACCCCCGCCGCGCTCTGAGTCCTCCTAGGACGAGGTCCTCGGCCGTAACGCACGCGACCTTTATCGCGTCAGCGCTACTCGAGCCCACCACCGTAGCCTCTAGGCTCAGGACCTCGCGGAGAGCTCCGCGGACTTTGTCTAGGACTCCTCCTAAGAAGGAGTCCCGCTTGCTCGCGAGGACCTCGATCAGGCTGTCGTTGGCCCCCTTGTAGAATTCGGCGCCCCGCTCGCAGACGAGAGAGGCGTCTTCGCTTCCCTCTTGGGAGCAGACGTTGAGGAGCTCCCTCAGTAACTTCTTCCTGGTCTCCCAGTACTCCCCGGCCCTCTTGACCGCAAGGATCTCTCTCTCGGGATTGCCCGCCAAAGCCCCTCACGCCACTACGCGCTCTACCGCTCCTCTTAGTGCCAAGAACACGGCCGCGCATAGCGGAAGCTCCACGAGCTCGCCTCGCTCGCCGTGGATCTCGACGTCGAAGACCTCGACGTCGAGATCCACCGAGAGAGCCACCGCGGCTGTTCCGTCGAAAGGCGAGAGAGAGCACGTCAAGCTGAAGGCCTCGAGCTCCCGCGGACGAACCTCGACGACAGGCATCCCCGTCTTGCCGTTGAGAGAGCCCGGGAGTCTCACGAGCCTGTGGACGTCTATCGTGACTTTCTCATCCACGTGCACCGAGGCCTTAGGAATCAACTCCTCTAAGTCACGCCCTTTCAACTCGCCAAACGTGAGCACCTTGTCATCACTCAGACCCAGCTCATCATAGATGACGCGGCCTAATCTCCCCCTCCATCCGGCGTCACGCGGACTCGGCGCTACCGCAGAGCTCCGCGGCCTCTTAGCTTCTCCGCCGAGCTCCAGCACCTCCCGTAGCTCCAGCCCCACTCCCTTGAGGTAGTCGACCAGCTCTCTCCTCTCATCGCCGTTCAGCTCGAGAAGCTCTTTGGACGTAACGTGGACGTGGAACCCGCGATTGCCCGAGAAGTATACGTGGACGTCATCTACCCCGAAGTCGTTCTCGAGCACTCGCAAGAGCTTCGCGGTTTCTCGCGCCGCCAGCTTGAGGCACTCGGGGGAGACCTCGCTGAGGTCGATAAGCTCGCGGGAGCCGCAAGCCGGGCACGCGATCGATTTGCCACGACCCTCAACCTCGAAGCTCCTCCCGCAGGAGGAGCAGGCCCACCTGGTCTTCGGGTTCTCGCAGCCGGGTAAGTGATCCGCGTCTATGTCGAAGATGAGGTCGCTGCCTAGCCAGACCTTCTGCTCCATGTATGGAACCTCGGGGAATAAGAATCGAGCCGAGGAGTAGTAGGCGTGCGCGGGGGGATTCCTCACGAGATATCTCCTCAGCTCCGCTTCAGTTTTGAAGGAGAGATGCCTGATGTAAGTCGAGCTGCCCAAGGGCTGAAACGCCCACTCTCTCGCGGCGTAGTCCTCGGGAAGGACTACCTCGGCCCTGGCGTAATAGGAGGCGAAGAGGCTCCTCAGCCAATCGAGACCGGAGAGCTCAGAGCGTTCTCGGGGCCACGTAGACCGCAAACTGCGCCCCTCTCGGTAACTCGAACGTGATCTTACACGGCATATCCGTCGAGAACTGCAACCTCACTTGCTCGGCGCTCTCGGCCGGATAGACGAAGTTGGCCACGTACTCCATGCTGTAAATGGACCTCTGCTCTCCTTCTGCCTCGAGCGATAGGAGACCTCCGCCTGCCTCGGTGGTAAGCTCAACGAAGTATCGACCGAGCTCGCTCTCGTTGAATATCGTGAGCTTGTCTTCGTCAGCCATTAGGCCGAATACGTCACCCATCGGCTCTAGCAATTTCAATGTCTCAGCGAAGACCTCGGCCGGCATCGCGGCATCCGCCTTGAACGGGATCCTGAGTTCTCCGAGCTCCTCGACCTCTATGTTGAGGAGGGGGACTCTGATTCTCCGAGTTATCCTGCCACGTAGAGTAAGCTCTATTCCCCCTCTCTTAGCCTCGAGCACGAGCTCTTCGTCCTCGGCGGCTCTCCGAAGCAATTTGCTCAGCTCCTCGAGATTGACGGTGAGCCTCTCGCCCCTCCCCTCGTACTCGCTGAAGGAGTCAGCCGGGATGAAGAGGTCAATCATGACGACGCGGCTAGGATCCATAGCACGGAGCCTGAGTCCTTCCGGCTCGACCTTCAGAGTGCTTTCTCGTATCACTTTAGCTGCTCCTCTCAATATGGCGCTCCAGAGCGACGCGTCTGGGAAAGACAGCTTCACGTTTTCGCACCCTAGAGAAGCGCTCCTCCGGCCTCTTTGCCGGCCACCTCAAATTAAAGCTAACATTCTCTCGAGCCGCCTGCGGATGGAGAGCGAGAGAAGGTAAGCGTTTCTTAGATTCACCCAGCCTGAGTACTTCTTCCCGGACCTTGCTAGCGCCTCTCTCAGCTCCTCCTCGAGCCTCTTGGAGGAGTAGAGCAGCCCCCTCAGCTCCTCTCTGAGATTCTCGCTACCGCTACTCATACTCCCTCCACGTGTGATTACACCTAACACACCTGAAGAACCTTGTAGGAGGCTCGTCCGCCCTCCGCGTCTGCACGACCCAGTAGTAGACCTCGTCGTGACCGCACCTAGGGCAGAAGACCTCGTTCTTGAGCTTGGGCAAGAGCTCGAGAGAGCTCTTCTCCTCGACCACTACCCCGCTCGTTGCTCTACGCTTAGGCACCTCGGGGAGCTTAGCCGCTCCGCCTGGAGCCTCCGTGCTCGTGTAGCCGCAGCTAGGGCAGACCAGCGACTTTGTCGAGCTCCCTCTCGTGTACTTCATCAGTGTGCCGCATTTGGGGCAGAACACGCTCCCTCACTCTCAACGACGAGCTATTGTCTAGTCTCGATCGACTCTTTTGACCTTAATCTCTCCACGAGCTCTCCTGTCTCGAGGGCCACCTTATTTAGGAACTTCGCGAGGTCCTTTATCTCGCCGAGCTCAGCCCCGAGCGCTCGCACCACGAGAGGGGCCTCCTTTGCCGCCTCCCACGTTGCTAGGACCCTCCTGACCTCCCTCATAGCCTTCTCCTCGCTCAGGCTCTTCATTAGATCCTCGTCGATCGTCCTCACGATGAGCTTGTCGAAGCTCTCGCCCCTCAGGATAGCCCCTACCAATAGACCCTCCCTGGCGTGAAGGAACAGCTTCCTGCTCTCTCTCTTCATCTTCCGCGGAGGCCCTCCGCGATTAGAGACTCGAGCCTCTCTAGCTTACTCACGAGGCCGCCCATGGCTTCCACGAGAACCTCCATCGGGTCCTTCCCCGGCTTCGTCCTAAGCAGAAGCTCGAACCTCTCAATTAGGGGATGCTTTACTACATAATATGCTAGCTCTACGTCTTCTCTCGACTGGAGCTCCTTCGCTAGCATGTTGCCGAAGGTGTGCGTCTCGCCTATCACCTCCACTCGCAGGACGTTGCCGCTCCGCTCTTTGATCACTATCTTCTCGGTAGACGTAGGGGCCTCGAGCAATCTCTGGAATCCCTCCGGCGCTCTTCCTCCTTCCTCCGCCCTCTGTTGCGAGGAGGAAAGATCGTTTATAAAAGCGAGCGGTCCTCGAGAGATCAGCTCGCGACTCGGTCTTCGCGCTTTCGCCCCCTCGACGATGGCATGGAGCGACCGCTCTCCTCACTTCTTCGCGAAGCAGCGCGCAGAAGCTCCTCGAGAGCTCGCCTCCTATCCACCCCGAGGAAGATTCTCCCGTCCTTGCTCTCGACGAGGACCCCCGCGCCCTTGCCTATCTCGACTATCGCAGCTGGGTCGAGCTCTGTGAGGTGCGCCGCGACGGCCACAACCTCGCGGGCCGCTCCCCCGCATAGAGTGCTCGAGGCTTCGAGTAACTCACTGAGAGGGAGCACGTGTTTCCTAAGCTCTTCGACGCTGCTCCTAACGATGAGCTCCCCTCCTCTATCCTCGTAGGAAATCTTCAGAGCGCTCAGAAGCTCTTTGAGAGCCTCTAGTGGAACGGCTCTACCAAGGACCTCAGCGAGACGGCCCTTCGGAAGGAACGTCACGCCAATCGCCTGGTCCTTCAGTCTGAGAGATGCCAAGGCTCTCTTCACGTTGTCGACGCTCCTCGCGAGACTTATCTCGTCTCCTCGTAGCGTGATCTCGAGTTTGTTGCCTCGAAGCCTATAGCTGACGAGCTGAGCTTGCACGGCCTTCGCGATAAGCTCGAGGGCCTTCTCGGGTTCGCGCGGCACTTTGAGCACGAGCTTTCTCTTACGCAATTTTAAATCACCTTGCTCAGGTTGAGGTAATCCTTGGAGACACGCCTCTTCTCCGAGTTCCCGCACCTGGGGCACTTGAGAGTTCCCGACAGCCTCTCAAGCCTCAGAGCTGCCCCGCACCTCGAGCAGGAGGCGAGCACAACGCCCAGCGTGTGGGCAGGGCCTGAGATCGTCAACTGATAGGGGTTCTCGGAATTCAGGACTCTGCACTTGAGCAGGTCTCCCAGGCCTAACACATCATACATCGAGTCTACGTTTGAGCCAACCTGACTCACGTGGAGGAGCCCGGCCAGCGGAAAAGACGTCTCGAACAATTTATCTTGCTCGAAGAGTCCCACTATGGTTATGAGAGCCACTTCGCTTCTCAGACTCGAAACAAAGCCTAGGACCACCGAATCTTTGGTCGGGATCCTGTACTTTTTTGGGAGACCTCTACAGTTAACGGTCCTCCTCAACAGGTTTATCTCAGCTCGGCCGAGCACGGTCGATATTATATAGCCTTCGTGCTCATGCGTGTTCTCGCCCGGACTCAGCTCCTCGATGACTCCCAACACGTCGCCGGGCACAACGATCAGCTCACGCTTCACGCTGGACTCCTACCTCGCGCATCTTGTCCGAGACCAGGAGCACGACGGGGAATCTCACGGTCTTGGCTACGTGATGTTCCATAGTCTGTCTCAGGAGCATCGTGTATTTTTTCATTTTCACTACGACGAAGCCTCTCGATCTCAGGAATCTGCTCAGGAAGTCGAGCGAGCTCTCATTATAGATATGAAGGCTGAGGATCCTATCCGAGAGGGTCGAGGCCGCGGCCAGAAACTCTCTGTCTGCTCCTCTGCGCGAAGTACCGAATGGCGGGTTCATGATCGCGGTGGAACCGTCCATGGGCCTCAGAGGAGGCCTCCTGACGTCGCTCAGCACGACCTCGACTCTCTCAGAGACGCCAGCGATACGCGCGTTGTCCAGCAGTACGCGTATCTGCCTCTCGTCGATCTCCAGCCCCACGCACTCCGCGCCGAGGAGAGCCGCTCCAATGCACAGCCTACCCGTGCCGGCGCCTAGGTCTACTACGATGCGCCCGCTCAATCCTCTCCCCGCGAGCTCCTCTTCCCAAAGCAGGTCGGCCGCTATGTGAGCCGGCGTAGGGTACTGCTCGAGGTCCCGCCTGGGGCTGAGGGGCTCCGCTAGCTTCTCCAGCGCGAGCTCCAACTCCTTCTTACGGCTCACCACGGGAATCTATACCTCTCGAGGTCGCCGGTCAAAACCATTAGGGCCTCGCCGGGGCTGAGCACGGGCTTGTGGAACTCCTGCAACGTGAAATCGTCTATAGGGACTCTGGGGCAGGAAGTCACCACGTGGACGTCTATCTGGGGCGAGTCCGCGTTGAGCAGCTCTGCGGAGCTTACGTTTCTCGAGTAGAACAGATAGTACTTCAGCTTCTTCGCTCTTATCAGATCCGCGAGCTTGAGGATGAGTTCTCGCCTATGCTGGCCCGGCGGCGAGCCCGCCCAGAGGGCCCACCTCTCGGCTTTCAGGGAGGCTATGATCTTCGCGTAGCGCCTCCTAAGCCAGGTCCGCTTCATCGAGGCGAGGTCAATGACCTTCTCCTCGATGGGGTCAACTTGGAGCGTTGGGACGTCGGTCGATAGAGCGGCCCCTAGAGCGTGGAAAACGCCGCTGGCCAACACCACGACGCACTGATAAGCCCCTCGCAGCTCGATCAACGGTCCGTAGTCGCAGCCTAACACGGAGTGCTCGATCGCTCCCCGCATCACCGGCTCGAGGTCCTCGGCGGCGAGGCGCTCGACTAGTCGCGGGAGCAGCCAATCGTGTTGAGCCGTGGTTATGAGGACCGGTTTGCTGCACTCTCGAGCCCTGAGCTCCGAGACCAGCTGCTCCACCAAGTGCTCAGATAAGCCGGGAGATCTCAGCGAGGCCGGAACGAAGATCACTTCGGGCTCCCGGGGGAGCAGAGCAGCGTAGCCGCGCGGTCTATGACCGTAGTGGACGATCAGCTGGACGCCTAGCGACTTGGCCTCCTCGATGGGAACGACGCAGGGACCCCAGCAAGGCTCTCCGTGCACGTAGAACTCCGCTCCAGTGGCATCGCGGAGGGCGTCGACTAGCTCGGCTGCGTACCTCTTCATGCCGTCGGGCAGTTGGAGCAGAACGAGGCTGTAGCGCTTCTCTTTGACGTATTTAGCTATCTTCTCTACTTCGAAGTCGTAGGGGGGCTCCATAGTGGAGCTTCAATCTCCTCTCGCGGGCTCTGCCCGGTTCTCGGCCGACCTCAGCTGCTCGACCACTATCCTGCTGCGTATGGGGAGCTTAGACTTACCGATCCTAAGCGCAGATTTCGCCACCTCCACGTGTTCCTTCTTAACGTAGACCTCCGCTATCACCGTGCCCGGGGACACTCTGGCGGCCGTTCCTATGGGCTTGCCGAACGAGAGCCTCATGCCGTCCTGCAGCCTATCGGCTCCCGCGAAAGCCATCATTTTGTTCTCCCTCAATACGTGGTGAGGGTAAGGTCTCACTTTAAAGAAGTACTTGTCCTCGCCGACTCTGGTGCTCAGCGTCTTGTGGACCATGACCCTCATAGCCTCTAGGGCGTTGTGACGCACCTGGCCGGCCTCTAAAGCCTCGAGGTAGACCACGTAGTCCGGCTCGATATTCCTGTTGCCCATCTCGAATTTCGTTATCTTGGGCTGGGGGACTCCTGGTATGTACTCCTTCCGAGTGTAAGGAGGCGACGTGAAGTGGGTGTAGCACCTGGCCGGCCTCAGCGGCACGACTGCTCACCACGCACTTCGCTGATCCTCTGCTCTCAAAGGGCTATTATTTCTCGTTGCTAACGAGGAGCTCTCGAAACATAGGATCCAGGCCCTCAGGTCTCCGTGTAGGACTTCTCTCTCGCAGTAGAGCCTCATGCCGATCCTCTCCGCCTCCTCTAGAGCTCTCTTCCTGCTCGGGGTGATCAAGACGAGCGAGCCGTCCTCGGTCAGCAATTCATTCGACGCGTCGAAGAGCTTAGCGAGAGAGTAAGCCGAAGCTCTAGGCGTTCCGAGTCTTATCCCGTAGGGAGGGTTCGTCACTATTCTCTTCGCGATCCTCCTGCCAAGGAGGCTCGGTAAATCTCTCACGTCGCTCCTCAACGTCTCGAGCCTCTCGAGGACTCCGGCGGCCGCCGCGTTGTGCTTCGCGATCCTCAAACTCTCCTCGCTCACATCGCCGCAGACGGCGCGAGAGGTCTCGAAGTATAAGAGAGCCTCTATGGGGATGGTGCCTCCGCCGCACATGGGGTCGATGAGCAGTTCGCCGTCACGCATGCCCGACAACATTATCATAGCAAAGGCTATTGGTGGCTTCAGCGAGGCTGTGTGCTCTCTCACTCTATACCAACGCCTGTGCAGGCTCGAGTCCCCCGTGAGACTTACTCCTATGGTTAGCCTAGAGCCGAAGAGCTCCGCTATCACGACTACCTCCGGCGCGTTCAGATGCACTTTGACATGCACTCCGCGACTCGCACATCTCTCGAAGACAGCCCGGCCGACCTCTCTCGAGACGTCCAGCGAGGTGAAGCTGTGTTCTCCGACGCGCTCGCTTCTGACTGCGAAAATGGCTCCGTCGTGTAGTATCCTCTCCCACTCGATCTCGAGCGCGACGCTTCGGATCCCCTCGGGAGAGAGGCTGACTAGCTCCGTCTCGGCGAGGACTTCGTAGGCGCTTGTGAGAAGCCTGGAGATCTGCACTAGCTTCTCGGCGCCCTCGCGGCTCAGCTCAACGAGTAGTCTGCCGCGCTCTTCTCGGAGAGGCTCGCAATTCGGCTCGACTGATTTGCACTCCTCGGCTAATAGATCCTCGAGGCCCGGCACGGTTTTCAAGACATAGAGCAAGAGGCTCTCCTCCTCGCTCGCCTCAAGACGTAGAGTATTCTCCTAGCCTCGGCCTCCGTCGGCTGGGCTCGTTTCACGACCCTCCTGAAGGCTATCTTAGAGGATCTGGCCTTGCCCTCGTCTTTCACCACGCAGTCCGCCAAGACGTTGAAGCTGTCCTCGAGGAATCTGAGCGTCTCTTCGCTAGCCGGAGGAGTTCTTCGACACCTCCGCTTGGTCACGTAGAGCTCATAGAGCAGTATCGCGACCGCGTGCGAGAGGTTGAGAGCGGGGTAGCTGTCGCTTGATTGAATGTTGACGAGGACGTCGCAGCTCTCGAGCTCTCTCCTCGTCAGACCCGTGCTTTCTCTCCCAAAGACGAGAGCTATGGGCAAGCCTGTCTCCTCGTAAATCGCAGCGAGTTGCTGGGGCGTGATCGCATTGCGCAATACGTCGTCCTCTCGCGCTATAGCGCTGGTGCACACTCTGAGCTCGCCAGGCTCGAATGCCTCCTCAAGTCTTCCGACGACTAGAGGAGGCTCGAGGAGAGCCGCCGCTTTGGCAGCATACCTCCTGGCCTCCTCCCCATAGGCAGCTCTCGGCTCAACCAGCACCACGCGCTTCACGTCGAAGTTCGCGGCCAGCCTCATCACGAATCCGAGATTGACCTCGCCTTCTACTCCCACAAGGACTACCTTGACATTCATTCCTCGAGGCGACCTTCGCTCGATGCTTCCCGAGAGTTTTCTCCTCAGAGAGAAAGCGAATTGCTCCCCATAAACGGCTAACGCCTTCTTTAGACGTCGATGCCGTCTCGGTGGCGATCATTCGACGCTCCTCGAGACGATCTAATCGAGCCGTCCTCACATGCTCGCTCGGGTCGCACGCCAAGAGGTCAGAGAGTTCCGAGCGATCTCGAGCAGGAGCTCTGGGCTGAGGTCTCTGCACCTCTGATCCTCCGCCACAGCGCTCGCCACGATTCTCGAGGCCTCCGGCTCTCTCACCCCCAAAGCTCGCAGACACGAGTGGACGACCTTCTTGGCCAGTTTGTTGCGAGCCGAGAAAACACAGGCCGATAGCTTCTCCAAGAGTCTGCCCAGCTCTCTCTCGTAGGGAGATCTCCGCTCCAGCGCCACAACGGTTGTGCAGACTTCGGGCTCGGGGTAGAAGTCTCCCGGGTCGAAGTCGCCTAATCTCTTCACTCTAAAGTGCAGAGACGTGACCACAGTCAGTCTGCCGTATTCTCGGGAGCCGGGCCTGGCCGTCAATCTCCTCGCAACTTCCCTCTGAACTCCGATAACCGCCCTCTGGATGTTGTTGTTTCGTGCTAGCGCCAAGAGTATGAGGCTCGCCACCGAGAATGGAGCGCTCGTGAAAACGCCGTAGACTCGGGCCTCTTCGAGGAGCTCGAGCGCGTCGGCTAGCACGAGGGAGACATTGGGGAGGGAGGCGAGCAGCACGCTGGCCGCCCCGAAGAGCCTCTCATCGCATTCGACACTTATCACCTCCAGATCGCTCCGCGCAGCCGCCACGCTGTAGGTCAGGGTGCCGAGGCCCGTGCCCACCTCGAGGATCCAGCCAGATGGCCACTTAGCAACTTCGGAGCGGAACGTCTCCAAGTAGCGGGGCGATATCGAGAAGTTCTGCCCTCTCCTCTTTGAGGCCCGTACCCCGTGCTCCCTCAACATATGCTTGGTTAGCTCGAGGAGGGCCCTCCTAGAACGCAGAGCCTCCTCGAGCGCGAAGCTCAACGCTCGGCTCTCTCTCCGAGCGAATAGAGCCTGCGCAGGTAGCCCAGGTACCTCGCGTCGCGCTCCCCCTCTCGAGGCCTCACAAAGAGGTAGTGTCTCTGACCTCCACGTAGCTCGATCAAGATGCGCTCCGCTATGAGCTTGCTGGGGTCCTGCAGCCTTATGCCTCGCATCGAGAGTCTTTTCTCCAAGTCCTCGAACGACTCGAATCTCCGGATCCTCCTCTCCTCGAGTATAGCGCCCAAGCACTTCTTCCCAATGCCCGGTATGAGCTCCAACGCGTGCATCTTGAGCGTGAGAGGCTCGGACACGTTGAAGATCTCGACGAAGATCTTCTCCTTCTCCTTCACCAGCTGCTCGATAACGTTCTTTAGATTTTCGACCGCGACAGATGTGAGCTCCTCGAAGCTTATGGGGGCTACTATGCTCCTAACAGGCCCGCGCCCAACGTATTCCGGGTTCACGTAGAGCCTCTCGCCTGGCTTGAAGTCTTCACCGTGCCTCGTCACGATCTCCATCAACGTAAAGTGCTTCTCGCCGATCGCTTGGACCAGCGGCTCACGCCTGTGTTCCGGGTGCCTATCGAGTGGGTTGCCCTGCGGCAGGAAATCTAGCACTATGGCGAAGTCCTCCGGGAAGGGTCTGCGCTCGAAGCGCTTAGGGAAGCCGCGCCCTCCCTCGCTTCGGTCTAATCCTCTCCACAAGAATCTTTTACCTCAGACGCAGAGCTTGAGCGTCTCGAGAGCTTTCTCGATCTTCTCGGGCCCAATGTCTCGGTCCTGTTGGAGTAGGAGAGCTCGAAGCTCGCTCTGGTCTCTTGGTAGAGTGTTAACGAGGAGAGCGCTGCTCTCCGCAGAGAAGCCCAGCTCCACTAGCCTCCGCTTGACTTCGCCGGCGCGATCTCCGCACTTGGACGTAGACGAGAGGTACTCTGCTACTCTCTTCATGATGACGTTGGTGAGGGTTTCTCGGAGCTTGGAGTTCACTATCGACATAGCCTCAGCGTTGCTCACCGGCTCCACGCTCAGAATTTTCCGTGCCACGGGCTCTCTACCCTCCGATCAGAGTCTCGAGCTTCGGTTCAATGTCCGAGCAAGCGGTTCAGAGGACGCAGATGCTCTGGCCTAACGAAAAGGATCTTCTTCTTGCCTCCGAGCTCCACCTTGACCTCGTAGGCGCGCCCTCGGCGGCCGACCACTGTGCCGGTCAACCCGTGGTATCTACGGTGGGGCATGCCGGCGTGGATTGCCGGGTTCGCTATCAGGGCCACCTTGTCTCCTACCTTGTACTCTATCATGAGGAGGCTGAGCGGGGGCACTCCTCCGCGTTCTCTGACGCTCTTCCTGAGAAGCTTCCTAGTTCTGTGTCTCGTCCCTTTAGAGGGCTTAACCACTCCCCAAGCACCTCGTTGTAGTGACGAAGGGTCGGATCACTTACGTTGTTTATTTTTCTTCTCTTTCGCCGTCTATAAATTTAGTTTTTGGCTCGAGGCCCTCCGCTTACTCGGGCTCCTCGACGTGCAGCACGTCGAGCTCTACGCACGACATATTGACGCCCGTTACGCTCGAGAAGCTGGGTTCGGTTCTGCCTCCATCTCCCGAGACGAGCTCTTTGACGTATAATCCCCCCTCCGCTCTTATCAAGGCCTCGAAGATCCTTCGAGTGTATTGAAGCGTCTTGACCTCGTAGACTGCCTTCTTCCTGACGATATCGGCTCTTCTGGCGAGTACGCGCAGCGGCGTCCTCTGGTTGACGACCGTGTTGCGGAAGGCCTCCTCCAAGCTCTTCAAGGTCTCGGGGCTCAGGGGAGCGGAGGCAACAATGAGAGCCTTATAGACTTTCCTCTTCAGGGCGTCGCTGCCCTTGACGCGTCTGACGTCGCTCTTCCCCGCTTTCCTCTCGAGCTCGAACTTGACCCAAGCGCTGCGCCTGTTCACGAGGCTCGTCAGGAATTCCGCGTTAATGCGCGCGCGTCTCGGGTTCTTTATTTCGACAACTAACGTCCTCCCTCTCCCCAGCATTCTCGCGTCAACGTCCTCGCGGCCCGAGGCGTGTATCACCACGTCGGCTCCGCCGAAGTACTCTCTCAGAGGCTCGAGCGCGTCCTGGACCGAGAACTCATAGACTTTACTTCCGTCTCGCTTGACCCACCTGGCCTGACTTATGTTCCTCCCGATTTTGAGGTACCTCCCGTAAATTCTCACGGGGTTGAGCGAGAGCTCGAGAGTCCAATCGTCGAGGTTGACTAGGATCAGCGCCTCCGGGTTCGAGAAGTCCACCGTTAGCCCGGTCAGAGCCTGTATAGCTTTGCCTAGCTCTCGCTTCACCTCGTTCTTCAGACTCTCCGCCGAGGTGATCGAGTGCCTTCTCCAGAGCTCGTCCTCGAGTCTTAACGCTAGCGCACCCCCTCTCACGCCGACGACGAACGTCTCCGCCATGCTGTTCTTCAGGAGCTCCGAGGCTCTCTCCGCCAAGGCTCGGAGCTCCCCCATCAGTCCGCCGCAGAGCCTGCAAGAACCCGGGGGCTCCTCTCGCCCTATTCCGAGAGCTCTCAGACTCTCGCCAAATTCGATTGGAAGGCTTCTCGCTATTCTGCGCAGAGCCTCCCTGGCCTCTTCGTCGCCGCTCACCGCCTTCGAGTAAAGCTCGGCCACGGCAACGAGCGCGAGGGCTCTGCCTCTCTCGGCATTCGTGAGGCCCCGCAGGAGGGAGGCGAACTGTCTGCCGAGGCACGAGAAGCAGAGGGGCCCCTCGGCGAGGAGCTCCAGTGTCTTCTCTACGAGCGAGGGTCCCCCGCGCAAAGATCCATCACCATGTTGCCGAGCGCTATGAGCTCCTCGAGTCTTAAAGCTGCGGGAGCCTCCAGCAGCTTGTCGCAGTAGAGCTCCGTCGTCTCTGGCGGGAGCTCCGGGTCGAGCACGGCGAAGCCCTCTGATAACGCGTCGCAAGTCAAAGCGGCGAGCTCCCGCTTCGAGTCGCGAGGAACGATGCAGGGGAGGCGCTCCTCGACCTCCAGCCTCCGCGCTCGTCGCGAAAGCAGCGAGGCCACGAGGCCGAGCGAGCTCTCCTCGTCTTCCCTTAGATTCCTCACGCGGCTTCCCTCGACTAAAAGCCGAACCCTTGCCTCGTAGAATATCAAGAGAACTTCCGCGTCCCTCCTGATGCTGCCCGAGAGGAGCAGAGCGCCAGCGAGAGCGCGCGCCGCCTTGGCCAGAGCGCGAGCGTCGCTGGGGGCCCCCGACAGCGCCACGAGTATCCTCCGCCTTCGCTTAGTCATTGCCCGCCTAGCCGGAAACGCTTCAATAGCTCCCTCCTCCTCTTGAGCTGCTTGAGAGCTCTCCTCATCTGCGCATAGTATTTGAGGAGCTCCTGTACCTCCTCGGGTTTGAGTCCGCTGCCGAACGCTACCCTCCTCAACCTGCTCTTCTCCCTGATCAATAGCTCGGGTTTCTCCAGCTCCTCGTATGTCATGCTCTGGATCGCTGCCAGCCACTTGTCTAGCTTCTTCTCGCTCATCTTCATGCTCTCCTCGGAGATAGAGGCGAGGTCGAGGCCCGGTATCATCTTGAGGATCTTCCCGAGAGGCCCCATGCGTCTTATTTCGTAGAGCTGCCTATAGACCAGCCTCATGTCGAGCCTTCCGCTGAGCATCTCGCGGGCCTGTTCCTCGAGCTCTTCGGTCTCCTCGAGAGAGCTCAGCCTCTCCAAGAGGCCTTCGATATCGCCCATCCCCAGGAGCCTGCCGACGAATCTGGTCGGCTTGAACACCTCGATGTCCTCGAGCTTCTCGCCAGTCCCAACGAACTTCACGCGCGCTCCCGTGACCGCCACGGCGGAGAGAGCTCCCCCTCCTCTGGCACTGCCGTCGAGCTTCGTCAGGAATATCGACCCCACGGGCGCCGCGGCATGGAATCTCTCGGCTAGATCTCGGGCCTTCTGACCTATCGTTGCGTCGAGCACGAGCATTATCTCGTCCGGCTTTATGGCGTCGGCGAGCCTCTTCATCTCATCGAGGAGAGCGGCCTCGCTACCGTAGCCGTGTCTGCCTGCCGTATCTACGATCACGACGTCGACTTTCTTCTCGATCATGTTTCTCAGGCCCTCTTCAGCCAACTCGATCGGCGATTTACCGTCTTTGGAGCCGTAGAACTCAACGCCCAATCGCTCCGCTATCTGCTTCAACTGCTCGTAGGCCGCCGGCCTGTGCGTGTCGGTTTGGACTAGCCCTACTTTCATCTTTCTGTTCTTGTAGTACCAAGCAAGCTTCCCCGCGCTAGTGGTCTTGCCGCTGCCTTGTACTCCTACTAACATGATGACGTAGGGTCTCTTCTCCGGTAAGATCTGCGGCTCTTCCGAGCCGCCGAGGAATTTGACCAGCTCCTCGTAGATTATCTTCACGAACCAATCTCTCCTGGTCACTCCGGGCGGCGGGATCTCCTGAAGAGCTCTCTTGCGCAGCCTGTCACTAAGCTCCATGACCAATCTCACGTTGACGTCTCCCCTTATGAGCTCTCGCTGGAGATCTCTGACGAACTCCTCGACGCTTTTCTCGTAAGGAGCGGTCGAAGAAATGAATCTCCTCAGCGCGTCTCTGAGGCCCGCGAAGATTTCCACGTTCTCTTTCCTCTGGAGTCTCGGGCATCTTAGCCGCGGACGCGCATCACGAGTCTGCGATTCATTACCTCCCAATATTCGACCTCGGCGCCCACCGAGATCTTAGAGGCGAGCTCGGGGTCGCTCGGCTTCTCGACCTCGAAGACCTCGTAACTCTCCAGGTCCATGAGCTGCAACGACTTGCCAGTATCCGCGAGCACCTGAGCCACTCTCTTGAGCACCACCGGGACCTCGACTCTCTGGTCGACGGGAGCCACGAGCGTTTTCTTGGAGCCGCTGAAAAGCCCCACCGCGACGACATGGGCCTTCGCGCTTCCGTGCTTCCCCGTCTTCGCCTTGGTTATCTCTACTACGCGGCACGGCTCGTTGTCTATCACCATGAAGCTTCCCTCTTTGAGTTCTCCCAGCTCGACGTAGTTTACTCCCAACTCGGAGGCACCGCGCGGATTCGTTTTGCGAGCTCTTGTGGGCTTTCGTGAAGTAAAAAGCTTGAGCCCGACGAGCGTCGAGGAGAGAAGAGGCTTAAAGGCCGCGCGAGAGATTAACCGAGGCCCCGTGGCCTAGCCAGGATAGGGTGCCGGCCTTCTAAGCCGGTGGTCCCGGGTTCGAATCCCGGCGGGGCCGCCAAGAGATCAGAGCACGAGATCCCTCAGGTCCAATATTTTCTCGAATCCTCCCTCGTGCTCCACGACCAATCTCACGAGGTCCCTCGCGGCCTCGACCCTCTCTAAGACTACTCTATCGCTCGTAGCGGCCGCTCTCTCGGGCTCCTCAGAGCACTTCTCAATGATGGAAGAGTCGGCCTTTTGGGAGAGCAAGAATCTCGCCTCAGCCACGGGCCACGGGAGTTTTCGAAGGCTCGCGGCCAGCTCGGCGCTTCTCGACCTTCGCTCGTCCAACACGAAGATTAAGGCCTCGACGTTAGTGGAGCCTAGCGCCTCAGAGAGTCGCGATGCCGCCCTGAGGAGGGCCTCACGCGTCTTCCTCGAGCGGCCCTCGGCCGAGGCGATGTCGCGTATCACGAGGTCAGTGCAGAGGTAAAGCTTCCCCCCCTCTAGGTACTCGCTGACGCTGGTGAGCACGTTGTAGACGTCGACTACCAATAGCTTCGCGCTCGAACCGACTTCAAGCTTGCGCGCTACCGACAGATTATACTCCTCCTCGTGGACGCACCTCCCTAGCAGAGCTAGCTCCGTCTTAGTGAGCCGATACCTAGAGCCCACGAGCTGAAGAGACGACTTCTTCGGGTAGCCTCTGTTGAGCAAATAGTATAGATCTCTCGCTGCCTCGCTCAACTTCTCGGCTCCGATAAGATCCTCGTTAATTCCTCTCTCACCTTTTCCGAGCTGATCGGGGCATCGATCCTGAGGTAAGCGTGAGTGCTCTTCCCTCCTCCCCTGCCACCGAGGACCTCTGATATCCTCTTGACGAGCGTCAGGCCATCGACGATCTCGGCGGCCTTCGCCCCCAAGCTCAGCTCGATCAGCGTCGAGCCGTCGGAGCTCGCCACCCTGGCGACCACGACGTCTTTGGCTCTCTCCGCGGCCTCCTTCAGGACCTCCGTGGCCAACTTATCATCGTTGAGCTCGTCGTTGAGTACGTACACCGAGAAGGGGCCGACCCTCTCGGCCTTCGATAGGATCTCCTCTAATAGCCTGAGCTTCGCCAATTGCCTGTACCTCGATAGCAGACTCTTGAGCTCGCTCAGCTCATCACGGAGAGATCGAGCCCTCTTGTCAACGCTCTCTCTGTCTCCTCCGATGACGCTCGCTACGCCATCGAGCTTCTCCTCGAGGCTCCTCGCGTAGACAGCGACCTCAGTGCCGGCGACGAGCTCGAGCCTGTAGACTCCTTCCTGTAGCTTGGCGAGGCTCGTTATCTTGACGCCGCCTATCTCTCCCGTGCTCCTCACGTGAGTCCCAAAGCAGGCCTGAGCATCGTGGCCCTCGATCTCGACGATCCTCAATCGAGCTTGAAGCGGCGCTCCCCCTTGGTAAATCGAGAAGCCGTATCTCTCCTCCGCCTCGTTCCTATCGATGAGGTAAGACCTGACGGGTCTGTTCTCTAGCACGAGAGAATTCACGATTTCCTCGACGCGCGCGAGCTCCTCTCTGCTCAGCGGCTTGTAGTGCGTGAAGTCCAGCCTAGCCTTCTCGGGAGTCTTCTCGGCTCCGGCCTGCCAAACGTGGGGTCCGAGGATCCTCCTCAGAGCTCCTAGAACGAGGTGAGTCGCAGTGTGATGCCTCATCAGCTTGTAGCGCTTGGCCCTATCTATTTCTACTTCGACTACGTCGCCCGGCGCGAGACCGTGATCCTGTCTCTCTAGTTTGTGGATTATTTTGCCTCCCACTGCCTCGGCCGATGCTATGGCAATTCTCCTCCCCTTAGGGTCTATGATCCACGCCGAGTCTCCGAGCTGTCCTCCGCCGGTCGGATAAACTATGGTCGCGTCCAGCACGACCTCGGCCCCTTTCACGGCGAGCACTCTAGCCTTGATCCTCCAGGCGTAAGGATCCTCGTGGAATATCCTGAGGGTCTCCGGAAGACCTCGCAGCCAAGCCGGCTCCTCGGGCACCTCCATCGGCCTACTCATTCCTTCCCTAGCGATTAGCGAGTAGAAGCCCCTCGGTATCTCCACCGATACGCCGGCCCTCGCGACGAGCTCCGGGGGTATTCCCAGCTCGCTGTAGACCCGCCTCAGATTCTCGATAGTGGGTCCACGCTTGAGCAGAGCCACGGCTCTCGGGAGGTTCTCCCTCAGCACTTGCTTGAACTTCTCCTCCTCGACTATTGTGGCGTCCAGCACGTAGTTCGCGTTCTCTCTGAGAGAGGGGAACTGACCGCCCCACAACTCGACCTGAAGCTCCACGAGATCGGCCAGCGAGGCTTCGCTCCCGAGCAACGCTATGTTCCTTAAGGCCCTCCTCGCCACGAGTCTGGCCAGATAACCCTCGCCCTGATTAGAAGGAACCACTCCATCGGCTAGCATGAAGGCTAGAGTCTTCGTGTGGTCAAGGAGGCTGTAGAGCTTGGCCTCTCGGTCGAGCGCTCGAGCCGCCTCGGAGCGCTCTGCGCCGATCTCCTCGGCCACGGTCGCTACGACTCTCTCGAGCGTCTCGGGTTTCTCTACGTTCATGAGGCCTGCTCTCCTGAAAGCCGCCTCGAGGAGGCCTCTGGGGGGCTTCTCTAGGCCGAGAAGAGAGCGGAATTTCTCGAGTAGGCCCCCGTAGATCGCGTGGAAAGCCGTCGGGGTCTTACTGGTGAACCACGCTATTCGCTCTATTCCGTAACCCGTATCGACGATCTTAAGCGGTATGGGCTCGAGCCTCTCGCCGTCGAGCCTATATTGCATGAAGACGAGCGTGGCCACCTCTAAGCCCCCCGAGGCCACCTCAAAGCACGGGCCCGCGTTGCCACCTCCTTGCCACCACGATTCCTTGAAGGTCAGGCTCTTCCCGGGCACCCCGAGCTCATCGACGAAGAACTCGTAGGCGTATCTGACCGTCTCGTCCTTCCAATAGAGCCACTCTCTCTCCGAGTTGAAAGCGTGATGGCCTCCCATCTCGAATAAAGTTAGATGCCTCCCCAGCGTGAGGCCTACGTTATCTATGTCCTCGAGCCTGATGCATGGCTGACATATCACCAGCGGGTTGGCCGGCGGAGGCGCAACGCCGCTCGTCACGTGGGGCTGAAAGACGACTATGCTGGCTATCGTGAGATAGAGGTCTTCTCTCCACCTAGCCACGACGGGTCTGGGTCTCTGAATCTCGTGCCCGCGCTTTTCGAAGAACTTGAGAAAGCGCTCTCTCGACTCAGCCACGCCAGTGGCGCTCTTCACCGGGATGCGATCGAAGAAGTACTCGACGCATGGAGCATCTTGACAAGTTTGCGCGTCCGGATCCAGAGTCCAGAAGGGCCTGCCGCATACTCTGCAAGTCTTCCTAACGAAACCTAGCTCGTCGAAGAACTCGACCCTATATTCGTCCTCGCTTGTCATGCATCGACCCCTCTCTCCGTCCTCGAGACCCAGGGCTCTCAGCTCTGGAGGTCTCAGACTTAAATCTGAGCGCTCACGCTTAGAGGGCGCTCGGCGTTGGCGTTCTCGGCTTCTTCGGATCTCATCCGAAGAGGGCGGCTAGGCCCGAGGCCAGCTCCTCTTCGCTCAGCTCCTTCTTCTCCTCCTCGGCCTCCTTCTCCTTCTCCTCCTCGACCGAGGCCTTGGCCTGGACCGCCGGCGCCGGGGCCGGGGCCGCCGGGACTTCGAGGCCCAGCTCCCTCGCGCGGTCGCCGAGAGCAGCGACGACGGCTCGCGCTCTAGCCACGGCCAGTGCGATCACTTCCCTTTCGACCCCTCTGAGGAGGAGGCCGGCTGCGCCGGCCAGAGCAGCCGCTCTTGCACGCGCGAGCAACACAGCCGCGCTCAGCGCCTCGGGCTCGGGCACCGCGGCCCTAGTCGCCACGCCGAGCGCTAGGCTCTGAGCTCTCGATACTTCGTTCCTGAAGCTCTCGAGGTCGAGCTCGAGCTCTTCTTTTTTGAGCAGCGTGCTCCCGTCGACAGCTGCCTCGAGCTCAATGTAGGCCTCACCGCCGATCACACCGAGCCTCTGAAGCAGCGAGGCCAGCTCCGCCGATATCACGTCGCCCGCCTTCGCTACCTTCGTGTCCTTGGCGATCCATATGGTGCCTCCCTGCACCTTCGTCGGGATCCTCAATTTGCTGAAGGAGCTGAGCACAGGGCCCGGTTTGAGGCCCGTGTCACCCGCTGGGACCACGATGTCTCTCGTGGCTTTCATACCAGGTCTAGCCGGTATCGGCACGAGGGCCCTGCGCAGCGCAGCGTTTAGAGCAAAAGCGTTGAGCTTCGAGAACACGAGGAGTTTCTGCCCCCGCAGCAGAGGCTCGAGCTTTTCGAGGACCTCAGGCCTCGCTCTTCGAGCTGCCACAGCGAAAAGCGTGCTCTTTACCACCTTCAACAGTACGTCGTTACCGTGCAGATCCCTGACTAGACTCTTTATTTTCTGGAGCACCGAGGCCGGCAGGTTCTCGAGCCTGGCCACCCCTATTACGGGGTACTCACGCAGGAGCCGCTCTATCTCAGCTACGGCCTCGACCTTGTAGCGAGGTGGCGCGCGTCCGACCCTAGCGACGCTCAACGCCTTTCTCTACCTCCGCTGGCCCGCTCCCGCCCCTATCTCCACAACCGGCCCCATTGTGCGCTTCAGGTAAATCTTCTTGATCGTCTTTCCCCCCATCTTCTCGCCGATCTTCTCGAGCACCGCGCTCGCGTTGGCCACCAACTCCTCGATGCTGTTATCGACGGTCCCTATCCTGACCTGCACGTGAGGCTGCTCCTTCATCTTTAAGTTCACTGCCCTCCTGAAGAGGTCGAGTGTCGACGCTATCGAGGCCCCCGCCGGCAGAGGAGCTGGGGCCTTGCCTCTGGGCCCGAGAGCGGGCCCCAGCGTTCGGCCGACCAAAGGCATGAGCTCTCTCTGAACGAGAACCCAATCACACGTCTCGGCGATCTTCCTCGCTTTCTTCTTGTTACCCGAAAGCTCTTCTAGCGCTCCCCGGTCCAACACCAGGTAAGCGCCGGCCTCTCTGGCTCGAATTGCCGTCTCGCCCTCGGCGGCCACGCACACTTTGACCTCTTTCGCGGGAGGATGTGGTAGATAGAGCGTCTCTCTCCACTTCATCTCCTCGGGCTTCAATTCCGTCTTCTTAAAAGTCACTATCAACTCAATGCTCTCCCTGAAATTCCTCCGCGATCGGTCGCTCAGGAGAGCTTGCAGAGAGCTCCTAATGGACTCAACGAGATCGGTGGTCACCAGCATTTCCTCAAGCCTCTCTCCAGAGCGATTCGAAGGGCTCTATTCGCTCACGATATAAGCCTTGCTCTACCTCGGCACTGACGACGCGAGGATCCTTTCCCTCGACGGTCAGTCCTATGCTTCTAGCCGTGCCCAACACAGTCTTGATGGCCTTTCTCAGGTCCTTGGTCAGCAGCTCACTCTTCTTGACGAGAGCCGCTTGAGCCACGTCCTCGATGCTTATATCGCCCACTTTCTGCTTGGCCGGGTCCCCGCTCGGCTTCTCCGCCTTGGCTTTGAAGAGCAAGAGCTCGGTTATGCTGGGAGGCACTAGCTCTATGCGATACTTCCCGCCCTGAGCCACGTAAATGCGCGCACCGAATTTAAGTCCCTTGAAGCTCCCTGTTAAGGCGTTGAGCTTGGCGGCGATCTCGGCCGGGTCCACCCCGGACTCCCTGAGAGCAGAGAGGTCCTCGGCGCTTGCGCTCCCCCCAGTGAAGGTCACGCTAACGATCTTAATCTGCTGACTCATCTCAACTCGAGCCCTCCTCAGGCTCGGATGGTTTGAGGTGTTCTCCTGGGACCGTGATCTTCAGAGGGTAAGTTGCCTCGTAAACGAGGAGCTCTACTTCGTTCTTCTCCTTGTTGACTCTCAACACCTTCCCCCTAGAGCCCCTCAGCGGTCCCGCCACCACCTTAACCTCCATCCCGGGCTCCAACATCTCCACGACGGGTCTCGGTCTTATCATACCCTCGAGTTCTTCCCTCGAAAGCGTGCCTCGAATCTTTCCCCGCACGTGTCTCAGGTCTCTTATTAACGCATCCGCCGTGCTCATCTTCGGTGTCTCGAGCACGAGAAAGCCCTTCGGCCTCGAGCTGGCTACGATAGCGTAGAGCTCAGCGCCGGACCTCCTGGCTCTGTTCTCTATAAGCAACGCCACATTGAGTTCCTGTCCTTTTGTAGTCTTTACCGCTACGAATCTGGCCTTGCCCTCGACCTTAGTGTCGCTCGACGAGCTCAAAGCTCGCTCCCTCACGGCGCTAGGCTCGGGAAAACGAGCGTAGCCAGCAGATGCACGACGTAGGCTATGCCTCCCACTATGGCGAAGCCGATTAAACTGAGCCTGAGCAGAAGCTTGAATTCCTCGCCGTCGGGTTTCCGGGCTAGCCTCAGCACGCGCCTCCAGGCCTCCACGTTCTCCTTAAGTCTGCTGACCACGCTCTGCAATTCTCCCGGCCCTCTGCGTGCCGCGGCCGGGATTTGAACCCGGGTCACGGGCTCGAAAGGCCCGCATACTTGGCCGGGCTATACTACCGCGGCTCTCTCACTTCATGCGTCGTAGGCTTATTTAGAATTTGCCTTTTTGTTGCTCGCGCCCTCAGAAAGTCGGCGACCGCGCTGAGAAGAGGCACGGCCAGGCACAAGAGAACCGCCTGGCCCCAATCGAGCGAGATCACGGCTTCCCCCCTCCACTCCTCGAGATATAGCAGAGGATAGATCCTCAGGCTCGTGCCGTGCAGCGTTAATCCCGCGTAGTGAAGCGCGACAAATGCCACCCCCGTGGGGAGAGCCACGTAGCGGAAGAAGCGAGTGCTGACGTCGAGGCGCGGCATCGACGCGAAGGTTAATAGGAAAACGTAGAGGAGGATCGACGCGACCTCATCTATCGACAAGCTAGCTCACCGGGGCTGGTGCGGCCGCCGGGATTCGAACCCGGGACCGCCGGCTTGGGAGGCCGGCGTCCTAACCAGGCTAGACGACGGCCGCATCGAGAGCTACTCAACGCCGCGGGTGAAAAAGCTTTTCTCGAGGGCTCAGCGTTTCCGGCTCTCCTCACGGGCCGCATGCCTCGAGAGACCCTCTTTACATCACAGCCCGACTCGCTCCCTTCATATATCGAGAGTCAGCCTGGCGCGCCACGTATCATCCTCTCGCCACACCTTCATTAACGAGTATGTCGCCGCCTTTACGTGAGTTCGCGACTCATGCCTCCTCTGATCGTATCTCTCGCCTCGCGCGAGCGCCCTGAGCCTCCAGGAGTCTCCCTCTCGCCAAATCCTCTCCACATCGTACTCGCTGAAGAGCATAAACTCAGCGTCGAACATGTAGATGAGCCACTCTATCCACCTCAGCAGGAGATTTTCGAGGTCGAAGCCCTCGAGCTCTACGGAGCGCTCTTCCTTGGGCTCAACCGCACTGGGGTCCGTCATTACCTCGCACGTCGCTGCCGCCGACTCCTCGAAGAGCTCTTCGAGCGTGCTTCCCCAGGCCTCAATGATCACATCTGCCGTGTGCTCGAGGAATCTGTGGCCGCGCTCGCCCATGCTCGCCTCTACCCGGCGCGTTCTTTCTCCCGAACCCGCGACTTAAAACCGACTCGAGCTTCTCCCTTCGACCTCATATCAGACCGAGCGAGCTCTCTAAACAGCAGACGATTCTGTCGGCGACGATCCACGCGTCGAGCGGCGCGCCGCCGAAGAGGCTAACCTTGTGCTTGGCTAGGGCCTCGGTGGCCGGCGAGAAGTCTCCGTGGGGGAAGCCCCCTACGAGGAGGCAGCTGCGCGGGAACGTGCGCTCTCCGAGCCATCGACAGTCGACTGGCTCTCCGCGCTCGTGTAGCAGCACCGGCTCTCTCACTCCGAGCTCTTCGAGGTGCTCTCGCAAGGTCTTGTTCTTTTTTAATTTGAGCAGAGGCCTGCCTCTGCGTGGGACTCTTCCATTCATGTAGAGGTGCTGGAGTAGATTGACGAATTGATAATAGTTCTTAGGGAGCCTAGCCGCGGGGTCTACTTCTATCACCTCATCGTTCAGCGTGTGAACGAAGACCCGCAGAACCCCTCTCGCGTTGAGCGGAGAATACTGCGTGGCCTGCAGGAACATGAAGACTATATCGGGCCTGCCTCTCTTCGACTCTATGCCTAAGAGCTTCATCTCTTCGTGGAAGAGGCTTCTATCGAGGATCAAATACTCAGGGGGCACGCGCATTCGCCGCGAGAGGCGCCTAGCTTTCTCTGTGTTCCTTAGGTCCTCCGGGATCGTTTCGAGAGAGGCCTCGACGAGGCCGAGCACGTAGAGGGCCCTCGGCAAGGCCTCTACTCGCCTTCTCTACCTCTCAACTCGATTTTCTCGATGACAAACGTGCGCCCGCGAATCTCGACGAGTCTCGCGTTAAGCCTCCGCGCCACCTCTCTGGCTACGTCCTCTCTCTTAAGGCCGGAAGCGAGAGCGTTCCTGTTTATCCTCACCTTGATCCTCCTCCGGCTCTTCAGCCTCCTCTCCAGCTCAGCCAGCAGCCCCTCCGTGACCCCCCTCTTCCCGATGTTCGCCTCGGCCTTGAGCTCATGCTCAGCTCGCCGCCCCAACGATCTCGTCAACGCGCGACCCCCGCGACGATTCTCCTCCACGAGCGCCCACACAGCGAGCACGAGTAGACCAAAAACGTGGCTCCTCTCTTCCTCCTGAGCCTGATCCTCAGCGTGACTCCGTGTTTCAGGGGGATCTCGCAGGAGGGGCAGAGCGTGAGGCGTCTCTTCACGAGCCCTCGCAGCTTATACTTGAGGTAGATCCTCCACATGTGCTTTCCCAGGATCCTCGCGTGCTCTACGTCTCCTCTATTTAGAGCCTCGTTGGCCAAGCGCCTGAGGTAGAAGAACTCCGAAAGCACGCCGCGTCTATTTACGGGGCTCAAGCGTCTTCACT
Organism: Fervidicoccaceae archaeon; assembly: GCA_038878695.1. Lineage (NCBI taxonomy): Archaea > Thermoproteati > Thermoproteota > Thermoprotei > Fervidicoccales > Fervidicoccaceae > Fervidicoccaceae archaeon. The sequence continues at coordinate 489,783 of JAVZVD010000001.1, read as the reverse complement.
CCTCCTCGGAGAGCAGCCTCTCGATGAGCCATCTCGGGGAGAACCTCTGGAGGTCCGCGTAGCCCTGCCCTACTCCTATATAGAGTATCGGCTTACCCGTCGCCGCCACGGCGCTGACCGCCGTACCCCCCTTGACGTCCGCGTCGACTTTGGTCAGAATGAGTCCGTCGATTCCAACCGCCTCCTCAAATCTCCTCGCTTGCTCCACTGCGTCGTTCCCGGTGAGGGAGTCCAGCACTAGGACCCTGAGATCTGGCTCCACGACCCGAACTATCTTTCTGAGCTCCTCCACGAGGTCGGGGTCCGTGTGCATCCTGCCCGCCGTGTCAATGAGGACGGCGCAGTAGCCGCGGTTCTTCGCGAACGATACGGCGTCTAAGGCCACGGACGCCGGGTCGCTCCCGTACTTGGCCCTTATTATGGGGACGCCCAGTTTTCTAGCGTGAGCCTCGAGTTGCTCCTGAGCTCCGGCTCTGAACGTATCGGCGGCTACTATCACTGGTGTGACGCCGGAGTTCCTCAGCGCGTAGGCCGTCTTAGCTATCGTGGTGGTTTTGCCTGAGCCGTTAACGCCGAAGAAGACTACCACGTAGGGCTCTCCTGTTCTCGAGCACTTCGAGAGAGCCTCCTCGATCACGTCGGGGCCGCGCTTATCTAAGATCTCAGCTAGGACTTCGGACACGACCTCTCGAGCGACCTCGAGGGCGTCTCTCCCGCGCTCGATCCTGGTATCGATGAGGCGCGAGAATGTCTCCTCGCAGATCCTCTCGGCCACGTCGTAGGCAACGTCGCTCTCGAGGAGACTCAACTTGAGCTCGTCGAGAGCTCTTCTCAGCTCCTTCTCGCTGAGCTCTCGCGTCTTGAGGAATTGAGCGGCCGCCGACGTTATCTTCCCGAGAGCGCTCTTCAGTCTCTCGAACAAATCGCCCACACGCCTAAGCGCGCTGCTCTCGAACGAGCGGCCCGGCCTCCGTCCGCGCTACGCTGCGCTCTATAGCCGCCTGAGCGAGGCCCTGTAACCTTTCGTACTCGCGCGCGAGCTCCTCTAAGCGAGCTCGCAACGTTTTCGCTTGCTCTTCGAGGAGCTTTTCTCTTCGCTCCAACTGCTTCTTGGCGAATTCCAACGTGCACTCGGCGTATATGTTCAAGCCTATATAAACCAAGGGTTTTGCCCCGAGAGGCTTGACCCTCAATACGGCGTGTGCCGACGGGTCCGCGAGAAGCAGCAGCTCGTTCGCCTCGCTCTGAGACTCGAGCTCCTCCAGCACGGCTCGAGCCTTCCTCGCGTTCAGCGCGGTGTTCGTCACTATGTCCAGCGTTTGCTTTAGCCTAGCTATCTGTTGCTCGAGAGCCTCGAGATGTTGCGATATCACCGCCACCGTCGCGTCGGCATTCAACTCGCTCAAATCGGCCAAGGCCCCTCACGCTCTCTTCAGAGGCAACGCAGTCAGCTTCTCAAACTCCCTGACGAGCCTCGAGCTAGCGGCCTCGGGAGGCAGCTCCTCTACGTTCTCAATCCTCACGTGATACCTCTTCAGCTTGTGCCTACTCCCGAGCTCCGAGTAGACTTTCTCGAGTGCGTGCTTCGCGTCGATCGCTCTGATCTCTATCGTGAAATTCCTCCACTCGGGGTTGCGATCGTGAGAGAGCAGCATCTTGCCGACAATCTTGTACACTTTGACGTCTCGCTTCATAGCGCATCCGCCCGCTCGCTTATTTGGGAACGCGCGCCTAAGATGGGCTCTCTCCAAACTCTTATTTTTTGCAGAGATTAGGGGTTATCGCTCCGCTTTCCCGCCGAACCAAGCGAGAAGAACAGCTTATAACATCAGTCGGCGAGTAGCGACTGTATGTTCATGATCTCGGGGCCTGTCGTGAGCTCTCCTACGAGGACGCCTCGATTGTTCAGGAGCACCCCGCTCTTGACAAACGCCACGCCCTCGTTGACGGTCGCGGGACCCGCTCTCACACCCAGGCATCTCTCTATGTCCGCTATCTCCTCGTCGCTCAAACCGGGGTGCACCAGAGACGCGCTGTCGTTGGCTACGGTCAGAGAGCCTATTGCCGGCGTGATGCTGTACCTCCTAACGCAAACTTTGACTCCGAGCGCCTCCTCGATACTCTTCACGGCCCCCGGCTCCAGCTCGCTCGACACGACAGCGGCTTTGTTGTTAGCCACTATGAGATTCCCCAGCGCGGTCTTCCTACTAGGAATCACCGCGATCCTCAAGCTCCGACCCACAGCGCTCTCGAGAGCGTCGAGTTCCTCGGGAGAGACTATGTGGGGGAGCAGGACGGCTCGATCATTGCCCGACACGAAGACGCCGACTATTCTGGTATCGGCTATCGTGGTCTCGATCACGTCGACTCCGAGCACCTCCTCCAGGGCTCTCCTCACGCTCCGAGTGATCCCGGGAGGGACCAGGGCCAGCTTGTTGTTGACGAAAGCCAGAACCCCAATGTTTGGGTTGCCGTTGATCGACAAGCGCTCGAGAAGCACTCCTCGGGCCGTCGTCTCTACATCACCTGGCTCGCACTCGGCTCATCAGCGAGCTAGGCTCGGCGCGATCTCGACGAGAGGAGCGGCGAGGCTCATCTCTCAGCGAGCTTCGCTCTCACTCGCAGCGGCACTGTGAGCTTCTCTCCGCTCTTCGTCGTGATTTCGCGCTTCTCCTCGATCTCGACGAGTAACTTGACCTTCCTAGGAGGCTTCTCGGAGCCTCGGCTCCATATGTAGGCGTTGAGGATAGGGTCTATCTTCACCTCCTCAGCCCGGAGGCGCCGCTTCAACAGCGTCTCCAAGTATTTGACGGCTCTCGCGGCTCTCCGAGCCCTTCTACCCCAATACACACGAGAGAGCCTGACCGTGAGCGTCTTCTTTTCGCTCACGACGAGCGTCACCCCACTTCTCACGCCTTTAGCTTCTGTCTTCTCCAGTGCCTCCTCTTGTAATTGGTCCTGACCTTCCTCAGCGTCTTAACGACTACCCAGAGAGGGACGGGCGAGTTCGCTTTGTGAGCGCTGGCTAGTCTTAGCTTCCGCGCGAGCGGCTTGAAGCGCGCCACGGGCCGCACACCTTATTTTTCTTTGAAAGTTATCTTGATGTCGCGCGAGGATCTCGAGGAGACCTCCATCAAAATCCTCTTCAGCTCTTCGTCCGTCACGGGGGCTCTGAGCCTCCCCATCTGAGCCATGGCTATTATCTGGTCCTCTATGAGTCGCGCGATCTCAGGCCTCACGAGCTTCACGTTGTTTAGCCTCTCTCTGGCCTCGGGAGTCAGAGCAGCGCGCAGTATCGCCTGCCTGCGCGCCTCCAGCTCGGCCTCCCTCTTCCTGCGCTCCTCCTCGGCGATCATGCGCTGTTGAAGTTCGGCGAGCTTTCTGCGCTTTACCTCCTCCAGCTCTAGGTCTGTCTCCTCGAACGAGCTCTGCATCTTAATGCCTCCTCCGGTGAGCCTAGAATTTCTGCAGGAGAGGCGTATTTTTCCTTGCCGCGGCTCAACCACGAAGTCTCTCACTCGAGGTATTTGCGAAGCTCCGGTCTGCTCTCAGCGAGCTCTCGCAGTATTTCGTGAGCCAGCCCGTCTAACAGCGACTGCGCCTTGGGCGTGAGGGTCCTGCCTTTACCGGGAACGCGCGCAACTAAGCCCGCTTTCTCGAGCTGCTGCAGCACCTTCCTCAGCACACTCCCCGAGGCCTTCGCGAAGTGTCTCGGGGAAGACCCGTATCGCTTAGCTCCTCCGTAAACGACCCGGAACGTCTCAAGCCCCACGGGCTCGCGCGACTTATAGAGCTTTCTCAGGATCGAGGCCGCTCTGATGTACCACCAGTCCTCCTGCAGTGGCGGGCGCTCTCTGTTAGTGCCCGTCTTCACGTAGGAGGCCCAATGAGGCGGCCTGATCTCCTCGAAGTTCCTCTTGAGGTACTCGGCTAGCCTAGCTATGAGGAGGTCGGCGGGGACCTCCATTGCCGTCGTCATCTCTGCATCACCTCGCTAGCGCTCGTCGCTCTCGCGAAATCGCGTGGAGATGAGCTCTCTCAGGACTATTAAGTTGAGCTCGAGCTCCTCTTATTCTTCTTCACTCCTCCGGCTCGACCCCCTCGAGCTCCTCGTGTATCAGCTCCAACGCAACGTCATAATACTCCTCAAGTCTCTGTTGTTTCTCCTCCTCGCTCACGGCGGTAGTCACGGGCTTGGCAACTAGGGAGGTGGTCCTGACGCGAGCCTCCTCCCTGACTCTCTCTCTGACCTTGTAGACTTCTCCGCGAGTCAGCTTCTCCTGATAGCCGCACTTAGGGCACTCCAAGCGCGTCGTCTTGCCTATGCGCTTAGGGACCAGAGCAGCGCCGCACTTGGGGCAAAACTTCACTGTTTCACGCTCCGCGAGAGCGCCACTTTACACTATGCAGGCTATATAAAAGTGAGTCGCGCTTTCCGCTCGAGGCGACGGGCTCACCACAGAGGGAGAGCCACCCCGCTAGCGCGCGGGTCAGCCACGAGGATCACTTCGTTCGGCTTCGCGTGAAGAGCGTGAACTACCCCGGTTTCCTCGGACATTAGAGGTCTATCCACGCGAGCATTTGTCCTCACCTCGACGTCGATGCCCCGCTCGAGCACTATGACCGTGGGCTCGTAATTGCGCCATTCTCTGATCACGTATCTAGGCGCGAATACCGACCTCTGCAAGTCCATGCCGTAGTAGATGATGTCTATGAGCAGGCTAGCGTGTATTTGGGGCCTGAGATGACCGCCTTGGCACCCAATTATGTAAAGTTCGTCTCCGCGCTCAGCCGCCAAGATCGAGAGCGTGTGGAGGGGCCTCTTCCGTGGAGCTGGCGAGTTTGGCAGGCCAGGCGCGTGGGCAAAGCACGCTCCTCTGGCTTGGAAGCTTATCTCGCTCGCGACTAGCCCAGAACCAAAGTGGTAGAACGTGCTCTGAATGAACCCCACGAGGTTGCCGCGCCCGTCGGCTGTCACGAAGAACGTCGTATCGGCGTCTCCTACCCCCTCTGAGCCCCTTGAGGCCTGCTTCTTCCTCTCGATGATTAGCTCGCGCTCTAACGCGTCGAACGGCTTGGTCATGCTAAGCGGATCGCCGAGGTTCTCGTCTCTATATTTATAAGACTCCATGGCTATCTCGAAGAACTTCTCCACGCGGAGCGCGTCGGCTCTCTCCCGCCCTCTCACATCGGGGTCGGCCTCGTAAGTCTTTAACATCTGCAGCGCCGTGTGCCCTTGAGTATTTGGTGGTAGCTCGTAGAGCTCTACGTCGTCGATCTGAGCTCTGAGAAGTCTCGGGAATCTCTCGCCGCTATGCGAAGCGAAGTCTTCGAACCCTATCGGGACTCCCTGAGCCCTCAGCTCGTCTACCAGCCTCTCCGCGATGGAGCCCTCGTAAAATTCTCTGAGCCCTTTCTTAGCCAAGAGACTCACGATCTCGGCCTTGCTACGGAACTTCACGAGAGAACCCGGGGCGATTGATCCGAAGGTCCTCCTCCACGACTCATAGCGAGAGAGCTCTCCTCGGCGTTTCTCGATAGCCCGCAGCAAGGGCTCCTGAGGATAAAAGCCGTTCTCGAGCAGACTCTGCGCGGGTTTCAGCAGCCTCGCCAGGTCCAGGCTGCAGAAATTCTCGTGCATCCACTCCCACAAGTCCACTATGCCCGGCACGGTCACGGTCAGAGGACCGTGCGCCGGCTTCTCCCTCATGTAGGCCTCCGCGTCAAATTCCTTGGGGCTTCTCCCGGATCCGTTGTAGGCTACGAGCTCTCCGCTCTCTAGCTTAGCCAGGAGGAAGGCGTCGCCGCCTAAGTCCCCTAGGTGGGGAACTAGAGCAGTTAGCACCGCGCTCGTCGCGAGAGCGGCGTCGAACGCGTTGCCACCTTCTCTGAGAACCTCAAGGCCGGCAAGCGAGGCTAGGTGAATAGTGGAGGCTACCCCCCCTCTCCCTCTCGCGGTTATCATTCTCTCAGCCGTCGAGACCGAGCTATCTCCTTCTATAAAAACTAGACGCATTCCCTCGCGTCGAAGAGCGCTATCTCGAGCTCGACCGCAACATCTCTCGATATATCTCCTCGACTAGCCTCGGAGTGACCTCGAAGGGAGCGAGCTTAGACTGGGCCCCCAAGATCTCTAGTGCCACCTTTTTGACATGCTCGACGTCACCGAGGCCGAGGCCATAGCGCTCCGGCGTCTCCGCGAAGCCGACGGATTTCTGGAACTCCTCGAGAGCCCTCCTAGCGCGCTGGGAGTCGTCCGCCGTGGGCCTCAGGCCGGGGTCTACGTGTCTGAGGAGGGAGCAGCATGTGCTCGGGTCCGCTTTATAGATGAGCTCGACGATGGGGGGACCGAGCATCGCCAGGCCAGCTCCGTGGGCGAGCTCGGGCCTGAGGCCGCTGAGGGCGTGTTCCATCGCATGGATCAGGTGGGTCCTACTGTTATCAATGCAGATCCCGGCTATCATTGATGCATAGAGCAGCCAGAACCTTGCGCTCAAGTCGCGCGGATTCTCGAGGGCCGAGGGCAGCCACGAGGCCGCGAGGCGCACTGCCTCCTCCGCCAGGAGCTTTGTGTAGGGCGAGGCCCAGAAACTCGTCGCGGACTCTATGGCGTGGTAAAACGCGTCGAGAGTCGTGTAGGTCGTCTGATCTCTCGGCAGCGTGAGCAGATACCTGGGGTCATCTATGCTGATTTCGGGGTACATGTGGTCGCTCGCGACTCCTATCTTAGCCCGAAGATCGTCGATCGTCACGACGGCGTATCTGTCGACTTCGCTCCCCGTCCCGTGCGTGAGGTTCACCGCCGCCAGAGGGAGCGCTCCGCGAATCTGAGCATCGCCCAAGGCGTAGTCTCTGACTCTTCCACCGCACTTAGCCACGACCGAGGCCAGCTTGGCCGCGTCGATCACGCTCCCTCCCCCAATCGCCACGATCGCCTCGACCCCGCGCGCGGCCTCGGCGACCTCCTCCACGAGGGCCTCACTCGGATTCGGCGTGACTCTATCAAAGTGTTCGTAGGAGACGCCGCATCTCCTCAAGAGCCTCTCGACGTCCGCTAGAGCGCCCGACTCTCGCGCAGATCTCCTACCGGTCACCAGTAGAATTTTCTCGAAGCGCTCCAGCCAGGGCTCCAGGCAGCCGACGACGTCGACCCCGAACATGAGCCTCGTAGGTCCAGCTCTCACGGCGAAGCTTCTGCGCACGTCCCACGTCACGGCTCATCGACCAGTCGTCAGGGGCTCGCCGTACTTGTTGAGGAAGGCGAGCTCCTCGAGACTCTTCCTAGGCGGAGGCGGGGGCACATCGTCGGGCCAGCCCAGCGCTATTATCGCCACGGGCACGAGATGCTCCGGGAGGCCGAGGACCTGTTGTATTTCGCCGACGTTTCTGAGCGTCTGGATCCAGAGGCTTCCGAGGCCGTGAGCGTGCGCCGCGAGCATGAGGTAGACCGCGGCGTTGGCGCCGTCCACCTGAAACGAGACTGGGGCGGCGCTGGCGTCGCTAGCCACCACGACGCAGAGGGGGGCCCCCCGCAGAGGGGCCGCCCATCTGTGAAGCTTCGAAAATCTGTCGATGACCTCTCTGTCGGTAACCACAATGAACGCCCACGGCTGCCTGTTCCTGGCGCTCGGAGCGTAGCGCGCCACCGAGATAAGCCTCGCGACTAACTCGAGAGATACAGGGTCCGGTCTGAATCTCCGAATGCTCCTCCTTGTTACCAGGAACTCCACGAGCCGCTCGACGTCGCGCTCTGAGCTCAACGCTCATCTCCACTAACCGCGGTCCCCCGACACTGTAAAAAATTAAACGCCGCTCCGACGAGCGAGGATCGATGGGAAATGCTGCTTGGCGTAGTGAGCGATTCTCACGATAACTTAGAGTCCGTGAGAGCGGCGAGGCGCGAGCTCGAGCGACGAGGGGTCGGCGCCTTGATCCATTTAGGCGACTTCACCTCGCCTTTCACCTTCCGAGAGCTCTTCCGGGGGTGGAGCGGAAAGGCCTTCGCGGTGGCCGGCAACAATGATGGCGATCAGCTTCTCCTCTCCAAGCAAGCCGACGCGCTCGGCGTGGTCTTTACGAATCACCCACAGGTCTTGGAGCTCGAGGGCAGGAGGCTCCTGCTGTTGCATGGGATGGGGCGCCCCGAGCTCACGCTCGAAGTGGTTCGAGCCATAGCGAGTGGGGGGACGTTCGATGGCGTCCTCTTTGGCCACACCCACTCCCCGCTCGTTGAGAAGAGCTCGAGGTCGCTCCTCTTGAATCCGGGAGAGCTCGCCGGCTGCCTAACCGGTAAGAAGACGGTTGCTCTCCTGGACCTCGAGAGCATGACGGCTGAAATAATCGAGGTCTGAGCTCTCGAGAGCCTCGGCTGCCCTCTTAATTAGGGCAAGGTCCCAATAGTTTTTCTCGGTGAAGAGCTCGATGGTGAAGGGAAAGGGCTGCCGAGCGAAGAAGGAGGAGAAGGAGAAGAAGGAGTGAATGGGGACTGCGGCGGCAGTTAGTTAGAGGTCAATCGCGATGAGCTTGACCAGCCCGCTCGACCCTACGACGATTTTTGAGCTGAGGAATAGAGTCATCGAGTGGTACAAGGAGCGGGGAGATAAGCTCTTACCGTGGAGACTCAAGAAAGACGCTTGGACCGCCCTGCTTGCTTCTCTCCTACTTAGGAGGACCCGCGCCGAGAGAGCCGCAGAGCTCTTCCAGGAGGTTCTCGCGAGGCTCCCTTCTCCTCGAGAGGCCGCCGAGGCGAGCGAGGAGGAGCTGAGAGGCCTGTTGCGCCCGCTTGGTCTACAGAACTTGAGAGCCAAGGAGATCATTGAGATCGCGAGGCTCATCATAAAGAGATGGGGGGGCTCGATCCCGTGCTCTGGCAGAGCTCTCGCCGAGCTGCCGGGTGTGGGGAGATACTCCGCGTCAATGATCTTAATGGCGGCATGCGAGCGCCCAGAGCCTCTCCTAGACTCAAACGCGGCTAGGGTGATTGGGAGGCTCTTCGGTGTAGACGTGAGCAGAGGCGGGGAGCGCAAGCTCGAGGTCCTGGTGCGCCTTCTCGCGCCTCAGAGCCCCGAGGCTAAGGAGTTCACGCTCGGCCTGATAGATCTGGGGAGGAAGATCTGCAGAGCCCGAGCCCCGGTCTGCCACGCGTGTCCTCTACGCGACTTATGTCGCTACGCCTCGAGAACGAGGAGGAGTTGAGCGTCGAGCTTCGGAGGTCGCCTCCTGCGAAGATTTTCGACCATTTCGGGATAGATTAGGTCTCTGCCTCCGATTCCTCAGATCCTCGCTCCCGCATCCCCATCGAATTCCGTCAAGAAGCGATCAACACGACTGACTCTGCTCCGTGGCCCGGAGCTCCGCAAAGGCGTTAAGAGAAGGGGCCTGATCCACGAGCGGCCGAATCGGGAAAGCTCGAGGAACAGATAGAGAGGCCCTGGTAGTGTGATATCGAGAGCGACGCTTTTCTCCGAGTTGATCGCCTCGATAACCTCTGACAACGAGTTGTCTACATCAGTGGCACGAGGAACCGTTTCAATAGCGATTCTATCACGGCGTTGCTCAAATACATGCTAGCCCCCGTTATTATTAATAATATAGACGAGTAATAGTATATAGCGTACTTAGAACCAGGGTTAGCGGACATCAGCGACAACGTATTCGATAACACTAACACTAATACAGATACATTTATGATTGGTGATACATCAACCGGGCTTGTCTCCAAGAACTCGAGAGGGCTCACGTACTCCGCGGTAACTCCCATTGAGTATTGAGAGATGGCGCTTGAGAACAGGTTCACGAAGCCGCCAACGAAAATTAAAAGCATAATGGCGATGGCGTGCATGACATATAGCGTTATCTCGAACGTCTTGAAGACCTGTATATAAGAGAGTCTTATCCTGAACAGTTCGTTCAAATGATCTGAGAGCAACGCGCCGGCTTCGCCCGTGTCGCCGCCGAGCTCCACCGTATCCATGAATATCTCCATAGCTCTCACCATGAGCTCGCTGCCCGATTCGACCGCAACTCTCCTCCACATCAGCCTCGGATCTATTTTATTCACGAGGCCAGCGTAGACCTTGCTCAGTAGTTTCCTCAATTTACCTAGTTCCGCAACGAGCAGTGGCTTGAGTGATTCGAGTAAGTTAGGAACAACCGATATATGTTCACCATAGCTCCTTATGAAAGCTGGATAAAACATATCATATTCAGTTATTCTATTCTCATAAATTTTAACTAATATGCCAACTGGTAGAAATATCACACCACTAAGTATCAAATAAAGGGAAGTTGTATCTAGCTCTGTTATATTACCAGTCATAATTAAATATGAGATTATTATAGCGAAAGAAATTATACCGAAAATACCGAGTAGACTTATAGACTTGACTAACGTCGAGCGCGCCTTTTTATATTCAAATAAGGGTCTACGGATTATGAAATACATCAAGGTAGATACAGATAGCAGAGCTGCCGCGATGCCCATCAGAGCCGTTAACACGAACCCCATTAAACCACCTCTGAATAGCACGCCGAGCATTAGTAACATGGTAATGAGGAATGTAAGTGAGCCAATTACTGTCGTATACACTCCTAGCACCAATCTGAGCGAGTCGATCATTCTACCAAATCCTGATTTATACTCACTAAATAGTGTGTTATACTCTAATCTCAAATGCTCCTTTACGTCTCCACCGGTGCTGACTATAGCCGAAAGTCTCTGAAGGAGTTGCTCCTCTATCTTGCTCGGGGCCTCTCTCGAAACCAGCTTCAACGATTCGGGCAAACTGTAGCCCCAATTCCTGGTCAGAGTGTACACTTTGAAGTACAACTCTCTATACTTCCTCTTATAGAAGTTGGTTTCGCCTATTTTTTGGAAAAGTGTAGCTATAGTCGGATTGCCAGTTACGAGACATCTCATATGAACCAATATGAATATGAGATCGTCTGATATAGGAATTGTGGCTCCCAACTTCTTAATACCGGAATAATATATTATTAATAAAACAGAGCTGAAAATTGTCACAGATCCTAAGATAACATTAATTGGATAAGAGAAATAAATAAATAGTAGTGACAGAATAATTATGTTTAAGATTATCATTATTAAAATTAAATATATTCTCCTAACAAAGAGATTTGGTATCTTTTTCAACCTATTGGTCAGACCTTCATATAACTTTCTTACAGTTATAGTAATTCACCTATAGTAATTCACCTTTCGAGAGCCTTCTGAATGCCTCCTCGAGGCCTAGGTCGTATGTTTTAATGATAGCCCTGTAAACATCAAAATAATCTAAAATGTTTTTATCAATGAGTAACCTTATATATTTTGCTCTTAAGTCCAATTCCTCGTAGATCGCGTTGATGTCTTTACGTGAGATTCCGCGCATGACTGCTACCTTCTCCTCGAGCAAGTAGCTGGCTCCTCGACCCGAAAACCTGTGGACATCCGATACGGGGTCCCATATGAAAACCGGCATCGCGGCTACCGAATCGGCCTTTGGGTCGTATCCTATTATCTCGTAAACCGAGATCATCCTACGTGTCAGCAACCCACTCTTGTCGTATACGGAGGACTGGAACCACGCTATGTTGAGATTATCTAGGTTGGTCTTTGGCACTCCGATAGGAGCATTCGTTAGCCTTTGTAGGAGCCTCTCGAGGTTGGCTGCGTGAAATGTAGATAAAACAGGGTGACCGGTCTGCATGGCTTGAAATGCTATATTGCCCTCCGCGCCTCTGATCTCGCCAACTATAATGTAATTAGGCCTCTGCCTCAATGCTGCTTTGAGCAAGTCAAACATTGTGATGCTGCTCTCGGCTTTGCCTGTATCTCTAGTTAATTCCCTGACCCAGTTCGGGTGTGGTAGCGTGACTTCCGCCGTGTCTTCTATGGAGACTATCTTGTAGTTAGGTCTGATGAACGCTGCGAGCGCGTTTAGGGTGGTAGTCTTACCGCTAGCCGTCTCCCCGCATATGAAGGCGCTCATGCCCTCGCTCAACATGATCCACATGTATGCGGCAGCGTATTCGTTGAAAGTGCCCCATTTAATTAGCTGCGTTACGCTGATCGGGACTTTGGCCACTCTCCTTATGGTGAAGTTGCTCCCGTGGAGGCTCACGTCTCTCCCATATACGATGTTTATTCTGCTTCCGTCGGGCAGCGTGGCGTCGACTATCGGTCTGGCCCTCGATATGGGTTTACCTATTTTTTCACTTAGTTTGATAATAAAGAGATCTAATTCATCTTCACTTGAAAAACCAACATTACTCACGAGAGAACCGAAGATTTTATGAACTACATATATATTTCCAACTCCTTTACTAGATATATCCTCTAGATATGGATCCCTTATGAATGGTTCTAATATACCTAGTCCTATTTTATCTCTTATCATGTGATATTTGATATAATCTGCATCCCCAATGTAAATCTTTATCTTGTAATTATAAGATCTTATCTCGTTATAATTCACGGGCTTATCACTCAGATCCAATATCTGATCGAGGAGCTCGAGGAGTATTCTCTTCTGCCCCTCCGCCGATTCCACGGCGTGCTCCGGTCTTATCTTGTACGCTAACGCTTCCTCGATGAGGCTCAATAGGCGCGGGGGGGGTCTCGGCGGTTCGACTACATTGTATTTCGCGTAGCCCTGAGCTCCGCGCTCTATATTTGTCACGTGTACGAACACGCCACCGCCGATGGGATACACTATGTTGTATCTCTTCCACGTTTTCATTTCGCCAGTGAGTCTATCTACGAGGACAGGCTCTTCGTCGTATTTGCTCTTGAACTCCTCGATGTATCTAACTAGGTATTCGGGCCTTTCGCCGAAATCCGGCTCTCTAATCTCGATCTCTTTCGCTTCGCGCCGCCTGACCGACCGTATCTTTACCCCTGGCAGGCCGGGCACGGCGAACGCCTACTAATTATACTTTTGCCAGAGCCATCGGGACGAGTTTTATACCAAAGGCCGGGTCCACTTCGAAAGTTACCATGGAATTGTAGGAGGTAGGGGCTCCCTTTAGTTTTATGATGCTCAAAGCTTTCATCAATTTGCCACCCATCTCAACGTTCTTGAGCTCCATGTAACCGTCCGCTATTGCCCTTAGGAACAGGTAAATCTCCCTATCTAGGCCATCCGGGTGAATACTCAACATGAACGTTTTACCTTTGTCAACGAGTTTCTTAATTATAGTTAGGAAATTAGATACGTTGTCCGTGCTAGCCCCCTTAATAAGTGTCGTGAAAGAGTCAACTACGTATATGTCGTATTTATCAATGCTTCTAACCGCGTGGCTTTGGACTAGCTCGAGCAGAGTTCTCCCAGTAGATTCGACCCATCTCACGCGAGGTATTCTGGACGAGTATACGATCAGCGAGCCGTTCAAGTATTTTTCGAGAATGTTGAAGCCCACGCCGATCATTTGTCTGATATAGCCTATCGTGGAAGCCTCCGTCGTTATAACTATGGTCCTTAGCCCCGAGAGAAGAGCCCCATATATGAACTGCTGGATCAAAACGGTCTTGCCAGAGCCGTGTCCTCCCTCTACTACCAGAAGGGAGGGGACGGGTAAACCGCCACCTAGCTTAGAGTCGAGCTCGCTGTTGCCTGTGGTTATCACCCTTGTCTCAAGGACCAAGCGAGACCCACCTCGAGGCCGTATACCCGTAGTGCGAAGTAAATAACATTTTTATTGGTTTACTGATGTCTATGTTATCTCTCACAAGGTGTCCTTCGATTACGCCCAGCTCACCGGGTCCTATGGAGTTCTTCGAATTAAACGATATAGCGTAATTATCTGTCAAAAAGACTTCAGTAATGCGCCAGTTTTCTCCGTACGTTAGTCGAACGACCTCTACGCCGTTGCTCACCGTATAATATTGAATCATGAGATCGCACTTGTTCATGTCGTATATGGGCTCCGAGCCTTCGTTATAAATATAGATCACGAAGTCGATCCTATACGTGCTCGTATTTTCGTTGATATTAGTCGCGATCGCTTCAGCATTCGTTATTAATATCCTATTCAGCTTGGACCTGAGCATTATGTTCGCGTGATCTCTCATTGAGGAGAGGAGCGACGTGCTAGAGTACATGAGCACGCTCACGAGCGTCGACGCTATTAACATCATGGTCAACACGACTGCCACACCCGGCAGCAATACCTCGGACGGCATGACAACGCACCTAACTCACAACGTATGAGGTGGCGTAGCCGTTGACTAGCGCCAGCTTGATCTCTATCGGCGGCGTGTACTGTCTACCATCGGTGTCTATTACTAGCTCAATCGTCTCGGAGGGCTCAAGCACCCCCGTTCTAACGCCGTACTCAACGATCACCACGTAGCTGGCACCCGACACGTAGTATTCTACCTTGCCGCTGTAGTCTCTCACGAATATGTCCATGTAGTCTAGTTTATTGTATGGTATATCTCCAGTATTCTTAACATAGATCACTAAATGTGTTCCATTATAATACGCATATATTATATCAATACTTAGTCTAAAAGTATCAGCTTTATTTTTTACGGCTATGTTCATCGAGTTTACCAATAAGTTCAGCTGACCCATGACGGCCATCGCGAAGAGAGAGACCAGAATGACCGCCACTATCGTGAGCAACGCGTGTGCTATCGTCGTGGACTCGCCCATCCATTTTTGCCCTCATCGCTGCTGCTTTCTTCAACCGCTGTTTACGTTCGTCGCTATGTCGCTGCTCCGTTTTCTCCTCTTGAACGTGAGCAAGTCCAGCATGGTTCTCAACGCTTCTTCCTCTAGCTCCTCCGACTTTACGCCGAGTTGCCTCAATAGCATGAACATCATTAATACGTTCTCCTCGTGTGAGATGTTCTCTCTGAGCGACTCCTCGACCAGATTCATGGCCGTCTTCAACAAGTTCGCCTCCTCGCTCGTCAGCACCTTCATCTCCTCGAGCATCTTCACTATCGTTTCGATATTCGCCCTAGGGTACAACCTCCTGAGCTCGTATAGCGTCTTGATCGTTTTTAGCACCCTCTCGAGACCAGTTCTCGTTATCCTGGCTCTCTCCTTATGTAGCACCTCGCTTATGCCGGCCAATACGTGTGTCAGCCCTCTCTCCTCCAACGCACCCGGTTTCTCGACCGGGTGCCCGGGCTCGATGGTTGCCGCCTCGCTCGGCTTCTCCGATCGCATCGAAACTCTCTCGAGTTGGGGCTGAGCTGGGGCTGCTGCCTGCATCCCAGCGGAGTATCTCTCGGCGTCTTCCAACGGCTTATAAGCACTGAAAGGTCCCGTTAGATCGGCCAAAGCAGCTTTGAGCTCCACCATAGCTCTTTTCAACTCCTCTACCGTCGTCTTCAATTCCCTCAAATCTTTAGCTAGGTCTACCTCACTCTGCGACACCGCCTCATCGCCCCGCTCATCACTAGCGTACTCGAGCTTAACGACGCGTCGCAACAGCCTGAGCGCGAAGAGCCTGCAAAACTGACAATTGCATCTCCAGAGGTCTCCGAGCGAGTCTCTATCGGGCACATATCTTCAACCCCCTGAGGTCTCGCCCTCTCCTGATGCTCGCTAGCAGTAGGAGAGACTCTAGACCTGTGTGAATGAAGCGAGACGACGAATAGATCAAGAGAGCCCCCACAGGCACGTTTACTGCTAAGTATTCCAAGAGCTCTAGGTCGAGCGTGATCGTTATGAGCGTCACGAATAGGTAGATGCACGCAACTGCTAGCGCGAATCCCGCTACCCCAACTACTAAGAGGCCCTCGGACAATCTCTTGACGCACCAACCCACATCCATCCCACCACGAGGTGTATTATGGGGGAGGTGGGGAAAAATTCTAAATTAGATTGACGGTTTCGCCGAGGGGCAGCGTAGGCGGAATAACCCTTTCGATGGTCAGCGGAGCGCCGGCGAGAGGCCTTATCTCGATCACGAATCTCTCGTAGGGAGATAGCTCCAGATCGGTGTAAAGCGATATCACCAGCACAGCTTTCTCCCCGAGCTCCAGCACCCTAGACGCTGGCGTTTCTTCGTTGTTCTGTAACGACTGCACGAAGAAGAATGTTGCATTGATCTTTTTCTGATCGCTTAAGCCTTCACTCACAAGCACATGTAAGTAGGTGTAATTAACTGGTCCACTAACAATTTTCGGATTTTCTCCGTTTACTTTCCCGAATGTTCCGCTAGGAAGCCTGACCACAACATCGACCTTGTCTTTCGAGAGGTCGACCGCTTGTTGACCCGGCGATATCTTTAGCGGGACGTATATTGCCGAGACTTTTCCAGTTTCGTTAACGTAAGCGAAGACTGAGCCGTCCACTTCCAGCGCACTGCTGGCTTCGCTTAACGCCTGCCCCATCACTTCTTTGCTCCTCTGAGCCGTGAACATGCCCATGTTGAGCGCAACGAATGCTAGCGCAGAGGCCACGATCACGAAAGCTATCAGCACTATGGCAGCCTCGATGCCGACTATACCCCTCGTCTTGGTCAATTCCCTCTCGCCCCCCCATCTGCCCGGGGGATTGACGGGCCTCGTTTTTAAAAAACGCCACCGCGGTTCTCGGCGTGTCGCCTTCTCGATGCTTTCGAGAAGGCTTCGGCGAGACGGCGAATAACTGACTGAGACTCTGCGTGCCGGCTCTCCTGTTTTTAAAGTCAGGCGATAGGATTCTATGAGGGTGTTGAGAGAGGTGATCATTGGGAGCCCCGTTAACGTAAGCGATCACGCGTCTATACTCGCGGAGGAGCTCTCGCTGCTAGTTGACGGCTTACTAGTAAAACAGGTCGTGCTAGCCGGATTCAGAGAAGGCGTGATAGGCTACTGGCCACCGGAGCTGGATAACGAGGTCGAGTATATCGCAAATAGACTCTATGCACCGAACGAGCCTTTGACGTACATGGTGATAAACGGAGAGCACTTTAAGTATAAGTACGTGGTGCTATTGCTAGGGGAGAGATTCATATTATTGGCCATGGATAAGAGGGTGCGCGCCGAGGAGATCGGGGAGAAGTTCGTAGAGTTATTGAGAAGGCTTGGAATAGGATAGGAGCGTTAGAGTGCTCTGTGACGATATAAGTAGGCGTTGAGCGACGCTAACGAGAGAGCCGGAACGATCAGCGCCGCGGCCATGATCGGCGGCAGCGCCTTGGTCAGTCCTAAGAGAGCGGCGATCCCGCTCACGCTGATCACCGCTCCCGTGTTTATCTTTAGAGCCATCTCGGCGATCCACGGAGTATTAGTTAACCTTACCAGATATCTATATAGTCTACTAGTTACATATATTCTGTAATGAATAGTTCTTCTGAGCATCTCTACTCCTTGTTTGTCCATCAGCAACACATCCTCGCCGTTTATTCTGACAAGCTTAAATAATCTCATGGGAGCCTGAGTGAAGGAGTCGAGCAACACGCGGAGGTCTTCTTTAGGGACGCCGAGGATCTTGGCAACTTTCTTAACCGAGACCGGTTTATCCTCTTTGACGAGCCCCACGTAGACTATGAGTCTGTAAAGATTTACGCTCGCCACGATCTCCCTGGCTAGGTTTAATCTGACTGGTACGGGTAGCGTCGCCTCGCCGGGGATCGACGTTGGTTTCAGCAACTTGATCATTCTCGTCACAAACTCCGCTCCCCTCTCGCTCAATGATACCTTCAATTCGTCAGATTGTTTTTCCTTGAGCAGAAGACCCTTCTTCTCGAGTTTTCTCAGCGAGTCGAGTACAGCTTTCTTGGAGTAGCCGAGCGCCGAGGCCAACTCGTCTATGCTGATCGGTTTCCTGACGCTATAGAGATACACGATTAGCTCCAATTGACTGGTGGCTCTTGAGAAATCGATAACGCTGTCCAAGTGCTTTAAGAGGGTCAGCTTATTCCTGAACACGTTTATACTGTTGTATATATCATCGCTCAAAATAGGTCCCTTAGCGTACTATTAAGCGATTGAATTAAAAACAGGCGGGCGCGTGCGTTCATTTAAATTAATGAACCACAATGGTGGACCTTCGCTTGGCTTCCGGGGTGCCGTGGGGTCTCGAAGAGCGCAGAGCTCTCGATTTACCATGCTTGACCGGACCGCTAAATGAGATCGAGCTCTCGAAGCGCGCCCGTTCGCGGCCTCTACTATGTTGTCATGAGGAGACAGACGCGGCCCGTTGCACCGAGGGGAGACTCATTAAACTCGACGGGGAGAAGACAATAATTCTGGCCGAGAAGGCCGGGGCCGGGCTTCCCGGCTGAGCGCGAATCAGAAGAGAGGTAGGAGGCTTGGCGAGGGCCTGCGGCCTTGTAGCTCTGCTGACCGATTACGGATGGTCGGACCCCTATGCCGGCATATTGAGAGGCGTCGTCGAGAGCTTGGGAGCGGGGCGCGTCAGAGTCCTCGATCTCACGCACGACGTTGGAGCGTTCGACGTGATCTCCGGAGCTTACGTCCTATACTCGAGCTATCGATACTTCCCGCCGGGCACGGTCTTTCTGGCTGTGGTGGATCCCGGAGTCGGCTCGACGAGGAGGGCTCTCGCCGTTGAGACTGAGCGCTACTTCTTCGTAGGGCCGGACAACGGCCTGCTCTATCCGTCTATCGTTGAGGACCGCGTTATCGAGTTAAGGGAGATCACTAACGAGGTCCTGCTCCTGAGGCCCGTATCGAGGAGCTTCCACGGTCGCGACGTATTCGCGCCGGTGGCGGTTCACTTGGCTCTGGGCAGACCGATCCAAGACGTGGGGAGAATCGTCAGCCCGAGAGATATCGTGGAGCTGAGACTCAAAGACCCCTGCCCGAAGGATCTGCCAGCGGTCGCCAGAGCTATCTACGTAGATAGATTCGGTAACGTGGCGTTGAGCCTCGGAGCAGAATGCGTTGAGCGCATCTGCGAGAGGCGCGAGAGGTTGACGATCTCGGCGGGCGAGAGAGTCGTCGTGGCGCGTTGTTTGCCGGTCTTTAGCCTGGCCGAGCGCGGCGAGGCCGTGCTCTACGAGAATAGCCTGGGATTCGCCGAGGTCGCCGTGAATTTGGGAAACGCGGCCGAAGTCCTAGGCGTGAGAGTCGGCGATCTCATCTCGATTGAGCCCGCGCCATGAGAGAGTTCAACAGGTCCCGGTAGTGCTCATCGCCTAGGGTCTCCAGCTGCTCGCGCTCGACCCTGGAGATAAGCCCCGAGGCGTTCCTCTCAATAAACTCTATGATCATTTCGAGCTCGCGTTTAGGAGGCCGAGGAAGGCTGGGGAGGCCGACCCTGCCTATGCCGGCCTTACCGATGAGCCACGCCCCAACAACTAGCGGGTCGGCGATCCTCCTAAGGGCCTCGCTCGTAAGGGAGCCGTCGGAAGCCCACCAGGTCTCTCTCACGAACGAGACGGCGAGGGCTCTGGTCAACTTCTCTAGGTGCTCCTCGTAGAGGGCTCTCTCGCGCCTGCTCAGCTCCTCGAGAACTTCGACGGGGCTGATGCCAGTGAGAGGGGCCCTCACGGCTGCCGCGACTAGGTCGCTGTTGATGGCGGGCTCGAGCGATCCCCTCAGCACGACCTGAGCCGAGATGAAGGAGCTGTGGACCACAGTCTCGATGAGAGCCTCGAGGGGGTCCCTCTCGAGGCTCAGGGGCTCTCCGCTCACCGCGGCGGAGAGCTCCTCGAGGCCCATCGGATCGGCCGCGGCCGGTTCCCCTCGCAGGAGGAGCCAGGGAACGCTCAGAGCTCTAGAGGAGATGAAGTCCTCGGCCCTTAGAGCGACCCGAACCTCTATCTTTTCTAATAGGCCCGCCCTCTCCGCTTCGAGTAGCAAAACTCGACTGGACTTGCAGGTTGGGTGCACCACCAGCTCTATCTCCCTCCGATCTCCGCGCCTCGAGCTCATGACTTGACGCGACCTCGGCCTCGATAACATTGTTAACGTTTATAAGAATAGCAGACCTAGCCAGCGCTTCTCGAGGACTTCGCCGCAGTAGCCCCCTATCCCCATGAGCCGGGCCCGGGCTATCTGGGCCTCAGCTTCGGGTTGAGGTAGAAGCTGAGAGAGTCGGCGACGGCGTTCACCGAGACTACCAGCATTGATAAGAAGAGGCCGGGGAAGAGGGGCATCCACCATCCGAGCCTGAAGTACTTCTGCCCCTCGTGTATTATCTTGCCCCAACTGACGAGATTCGGATCGCCGAGGCCCAGAAAGCTCAGTCCGGCCTCGATGAGTATGGCAGAGGCCATCTCGTAGCCGACCAGTACCGCAACGGTCGAGGCCACGTTGGGGACCACGTGCCTAAATATTATATCGAAGTCCCTGAGGCCAATGGCGCGGGCGGCCTCAACGAACGCCTGCTCTTTGATTGTCAACACGAGGGATCTGACTGTTCTGGCGGTCCGAGGCCAGCTGAGTATGCCGAGCACGAATATCACGTTCCATATGCTCGCTCCGAAGAACGCCACCATGACCGTGGCCAGTACTAATCTCGGTATTACCTGAAAGGTATCGGTGATCCTCATGAGGATGCCATCGATCGGCCCCCCGAAGTAGCCGGAGAGCAGGCCCACGAGCAGGCCTATGGCTATCGCCATGACTGCCGAGGTGAAGCCCACTAGGAGGGACACTCTGGTCCCGTGTATAGTTCTACTGAAAACGTCGCGACCTAGGTCGTCGGTCCCGAAGGGGTGCTCGCGACAGGGCGGTAAGAATGGCGGGAAAATCGCGCTCAGGGGATCGTAGGGCGCAATGTAGTCGGCACCTAGCGCCAGAATCACCATCGCGAGTACGAGAGACAAAGCCAGTCTCGAGGAGCCCGTGGCGAATATCGCGCCGAGCGGGACTCTGCTCGGCAACGGCATCACCTTCTCGCGAGCCTGACTCTTGGATCGAGGAGCGCGTAGACGAGGTCCGTGACAAGATTGATCAGTACAGAGAACAGTATGGTGGCGTAGAATATCCCAGAGATCATCGGATAATCTCTCTTGAGTATCGAATCGTAGAGGAGAGTCCCTATGCCGGGCCAGCTGAAAACCGTCTCGACCAGTATGCTGCCCGAGAGGAGGAACGCCAGGTTGTAGTTGGCCATGGTTATGACGGGGAGTATCGCCACGCGGAGGGCGTACCTAGTCACGAGAGTCCTCTCGTCGTATCCAACCGCTCTCGCCATCATGACAAAGTCCTCCTGCATGACCTCCAGGATCAGCGACCTCGCGACTCTGGTCATCAGTCCTAGGTACACGAGAGTCAGCGTGGCGAGCGGGAGCACGATGTGCCTCGCCACGTCGGTCAGGTAGTTCCACAAGCCTGGGGGAGTCTTGGGATCGGTGAGGCCGCTGGCCGGCAGGAGGTCGAGCTTCACGGCGAAGACCAGCACTAGGACCTCCCCGACCCAGAACGTGGGCAGCGAGAAGAGAACCGTGGAAGAGCCGTTGATCAGTTTATCGAGGAGGGTGCCCGGTCTTCTCGTAGCTACAACGGCCAACGCCACGCCGAAGAGAGTCGAGAGGACGTAGGCAGGGATAGCCAAGAGAGCCGTAGCCTTGAGCCTTGCCAATACCATCTCGGCCACGCTAATTTGATAGATATAGGAGTGGCCGAGGTCCAGGCGCAAGAGCTTGGACGCGTAGATGCCCAATCTCTCGATGAGGGGTCTATCTAGTCCGTACTCTCGTCTAAGTTGGGCTACTACGTCTGGCGGTGGAGGCTCTCCGCCGCCTACAAGGAATAATATGGGGTCTCCGGGTGCTAGATTAACCACGGAAAAAATTATGAGGACCGCGATGAAAACCGTGATGAGGCCCTGAATAAGCCTGCTCGCGACGTATCTTATCATTCTAGGCTACTTCCTCTTACTCTTCGTGATAGCATAAGCGGCTACTACAGCGATCGCGACCGCCGCAGCGATCGCAACAATCACTCCGGTACTGGGTCCCGTGGGCGTGGGAGTAGGCTTGGGGGTCGTGGGGGTGGGCGTTGATGCGGGTGTGGGCGTCGGTGTAGGCGTCGGAGCGGGGGCGATCTTAGCGATCCACACGTCGACCCTCTCGACTCTGGACTCCGCGCTCCAAGCGTGTAAGTTTCTCACGTTGCTCCTGATCGCGGCCACGTCGCTCACCTCAACCAGCGGTAGATAAGGTAGATCCCTCGCGACTATGCGTTGGAACTCCTCGAAGAGCTGCTTCCTGATGGTCCTATCGACCACCCTGGAGGCCTCGGTCAACAGCTTGTCGACTTCGCTGTTGTTGTAGCTGACAGCCGAGTTGCTGAAGGGCACTCCGGAGAAGGCGTAGGTGCTGAGGAACAGCCTGCCTATTCCGACCACGGGGTCGGGGCCGGTTGAAAATCTCTCGACCGCTAAGTCGAATTCGCGTCTCGAGTAAACAGTAGTTGTCAGCGTGGCCTCGTCGTAGGCTTTGAGCTCAACCTTTATGCCGACGTTCCTCAGCATGTCCGCCACGAGCTGCGCCGTCCTCTCGTGAATCGCGACGCCCGAGTTATAGGGGAACGTCAAGACGAGTTTAGTACCGTTGGGGAACTCCCTGAATCCGTCGTTATCAATATCTCTGAAGCCCAGAGAGTCGAGGATCTGCTTCGCTTTCTCGGGATTGAACTCGTACTTCTCCACGTCGCCGGTGTATGCCCAGCTGGAGCTCGGTATGGGTCCGGTCGCTACTCTCCCGAACCCAAAGAACACTTTGTCTAGTATCTCCTGCCTATTTATGGCATATGCCACGGCCTTCCTGAACTCTAGATTGTTGAGAGGCGCCTTGTGAATATTGTAGAACATCAGGAAGATCGGTGAAGTAATGGTTGTGCCCCTATCGGTGAGCACTATGTCCTTAGAGCCCTGGAGCCTCTTGGCCTCGCTCAGCGGCATGTAGTAACCTGTTATGTAGTCCACCTCGCCTTTCTCGAGAGCGAGGACGGCCGACACGGCGTCTCTGAAGATCCTGGTCACGATGCCGTCCAGATACGGCAGGCCCGGTAGATAGTAGTTGGGGTTCCTCTCGAGCCTCACGTATTCTCCCTTTCTCCACTCGACGAATCTGAAGGGCCCTGTGCCCACCGGCTTGGAATTGAACGGAGCGGCCGTCATATTGTCCGCGTAGGGCTCCAGTAGATGCTTTGGCAGGATCGGCGCGTTGTGCACATTGAGCGTGTAGAGGAAAACCGCGTTGGGCTCCTTGAAGAGGAACTTGACCGTGTAATTGTCCAAGACTTCGACCCTATCGAGGGTTCTGAGCACCTCCCTCTCTCTCGGGTGATATCTGGCGAGCACTCTCTCGAAAGTGAACTTGACGTCTTGAGCCGTGAAGGGTGTGCCGTCGTGCCAGGTGGCGTTCTTTACCAAGTAGAACGTGAACTCTTTCCCGTCGGGAGATATCTCCCATCGCTCGGCGAGACCTGGGTACGGATTGAATTGCTCGTCGAATCTCAGCAGCGACTCGAAGATCCCCGCGCTACATATCAGAGCTGCGACGCTCGTCGTTATCCCCACGTTGAGGTGGGGCGGGTCGCCCACTATAGCCTGTATCAACACGCCGCCTGGCGTGCCGTCTCTCCTCACCTGCGCTTCGACTATCTCGCTCGCAGTCGGCACTAGAAGCGCTATTAAGAGAAGGAGAGCGGCGACGCGCTCGAGGGCCAAATCTCCCACCGTATCAAATCAATCTATAGTTTGCACAGCATTTACTGAAACAGCTTAAAAACTTAATCTACGCGTGAAGCGCGTAGAGCGCCTCGCTTTTAAGCCGGTCAACGCCATACTCAGCAGAAGTGATCCACGCGCGCCGGCGCGGAGGCGCATTCGATGACGTGGCAAGAGAAGGGAGTCGCCATTAAGAAGATCTTCGAGGAGGCGATCAGGCGCACTAAATCATTCGAGATCAGGGCGAAGCAAAAGGATGTCCTAGTCAAGGTGGACGCCCTGCTCCGAGAGCTCGAGAGCGGGCGCTTAGATCGCGAGATCGCGTTCTTCGCTTTGGTAGGCCTCGCCGACGTCTACATGGTTCCTCTGACCCCGGGCGACCTCGAGGACTTGAGAGAGCTCCTCTGCGCGGCTAAAACGACGTAACAGCGCAACCGTCTCGGTTGACTCGGCCGAGGGTTCTCGGCCCCCTCTTTATTAATCGTTCGCCCTCTCAGCGTGCTATTCGCTCCGTTGCGAGGGGGCCTCCTTGTGGCTTATCCTAGCGGCTCTACATGCAGCCCTAGTGAGCGTCGCGGACGTGCTGTTTAACCTAATAGCCGTGGACTCCTACGAGGTCACAGCCATTGAGTTGGGGCTACTCAATGCCGCGTGGACGCTGGCCTTCGTCGTCTCTGTTAGAACCGTTGGTAGAGTGGCTGACCTCGATAGCCCAAGGAGCGCCATGCTGGTCTCCGCGATGACCTTCAACTCCAGCTTAGCGCTGCTCTTCCTCTCGAGAAGCTTGACGGGCCTCGCGGCGTCCTACTGTCTACATGCCGTGGCTGCGTCATTGGTGAGGCCGTCGGTCACCTCGGCGCTGACCGAGGTCGACCTCGGTCCGAGCTGGGCCAGTTCCGTGAAGAGATTCCTCTCGTTGGCGATCCTCTTGGAGGGAGCCTGCCTCCTGCTCATATCGAGGATTCTCTCGACCAACGTAGAAGCGTTGACGCTCTGCGGACCACTCGCGCTCGCCGCGCTGCTAATCGACTTCCTCGCGATCCTGCTTTTCCCCGAAGTGGTCATCCCACTACAGAGGAAAGTCTACTCTATAGAGAGGTCCCTGAGGTCCCTCGAGAGCAGAGCGAAATTCGTTGAGCTCTTGAGCCTCTTCTCCTCGAGCCCGTCGAGTCCCTTCCCCGATCGGCTGAGGAAGGCTTCTCGGATGCTAGCGAGAGGCGCGTCCTTGTGGAGCATACTGATCGGCCTGGTGGCCCTCCGACTGTCGAGCGAGCTCGCACTGACCCCGCTCCCTTACGTGCTCCTGGGCCCAGCTCGGCTAGAAGCAAACGAGGTCGCGCTGATATACGGCTGCGCCAAGCTCGCCGCGTCTCTCCTCATGCTGATCTTCCCTGTCATCTCAGCCGGGAGCCTCTCGCTCCTGGCGATCGCTCGAGCTAGCGCGTTTTCTCTTCTCCTCCTCTACGGAGCCCGCGAAGGCGATGTGCTCGCGCTCTCGCTAGCGCTAGCGGCCATCTACATGCTCAACGGCCTCGCAGACGCGGCCCTCTACGCGTCCTTTCTCGACAACACGTCCGGTTACAAGAGCAGCCTCTACGTGGTCGTGGCTGAGTCGACGAACTTCCTAGGCTCTCTCGCCTCCGGTTACGTCTTTAACGAAGTCGGGCTCCTCGGAATAGCCGTCGCGGTTGCGGCGCTCTCGGCACTCAAGGCCGCCTTATTCTCTCGGAACAGAGCCTGATTTCCCCCGCGTTGAGCACGAGAAGTAAGTTTTATGAGTAGACGAGGCGAGCTGCGAGAGGGCGTGAGGCGAGCGCCGGAGCTCGCGCTCGATCGCGTTCGCGAGCGAGATGAGCCCCCTTGCGTTGGTCAACTTTGTCGGCGACTCTTCTCGTCTTACTCGCGCTCGGGGCCTTGCTCGGCGACTGCTCGAGCCCGGTGGGCTCGGCCTCGGTTCCCGCGCTGGCTGTCTCTCAGACGGCGAACAACACTCTCGTGGGCTCGGTCAGCAGAGTGGACGTGAGGGTCCTGCGACCTGGATCCGGGACGGTCTACGTGGCGACCGAGCCGCTCAGCGACGTAGATCTTCAGGCTTCGGCGAGAGCGGCCGCCTTCGTGGCCGCTTATCTGGCCGGAGTTGACCTCTTCTCGTTCGACTACCTCGTCGCGGTTAGGGCCGATTCTCCGATCATAGGGGGTCCCTCGGCCGGCCTCCCCATGAGCGTGGCCATCTTCTCTGCTCTCACCAACTCGACCATCAGACCGGGCGTGGTCGCCACCGGAATGATATTCCCGGATGGACTCGTTGGACCCGTGGGAGGAGTGCCGGAGAAAGTCGCCGCGGCCCTCGAGGCTGGCTACAAGCTCATCTTAGTGCCGATGGGGCAGTCGCTCTACAATAAGACGACTTACGTCGAGGAGCGCGTGGGTCGTCGAACCGTGATCGTTCCAACGACCACTCTCGTGAATGTTTCGCAGATCGCGGCGTCACGCGGCGCGGTCGTCGTCGAGGTGGCCACTCTGGCCGACGCTCTGCGATACTTCACCGGCTTGGATCTGACGCTAAACGGGAGCACGTGGAGGCCTTCCCTTAGGGGAGACGAAGAGAGGCTATTGGAGAAATACTATGCGCTGCTCTCCGAGCAGGCCAGAGGCGCGCTCTCTCGTGCATCGAGCGAGGCGATTCGAGTCGCGAAGAACGAGAGCTTGCGCTCGTACCTCGAGGACTTGTTGAGCTCGTCCGAGAGCTTCCTCAATGAGTCCGAGAAACTTTGGGACTCCGAGCTATATTACCCGGCGCTCTCGTACGCGTTCGTTTCTTTCTATACTTCTCTCGCCGCCGAGAATACTCTTGCTGCATATGAGTCCGGCGACGTGCGGGGCTTCGCATCGAGCTACATCGAGAGGCTGCGCTCCTCTTTAGAGCGCTACCGAGAGCTCTACTCGGTTAGGACTCGCGTCGGCTCCATGTCGGTCGACGAGTTCTTCTGCCTCCAGGAAGTCTACGCTAGACTCGTGGACGCGTCCGATAGCCTTAGCAAGGCCTCTTCGCTTATCTCGACAAGCCCTATCGAAGCCGTCTATTACGCGTCCTATGCCGATGCCAGGATGAAATCTGCCGGCTTCTGGCTCGAGCTGGCCGACATAGAGCGAGAGGAGTCCTTCCCGGTCGCTTACTTCGACAGACTTACCGCTTGGCTCCTTAGCTACGCCAAGACCTGCGTCAGCTACCTAGAGTCCCTACAGGCCTCTGGGGGGAGCTTCCCGAGCATAGACGAACTAGAAGAGAGGCTGAGCGAGGCTGTCGCCTCCTTCGAGGCGGGCGACGTCGTCGCCGCCATGGCCTTGAGCCTGGAAGTAGTCCTAGATTCTACTCTCTCGTTGCACGAGATTTACGCGCTCGACCTGGGCTCTCTCGTCGCTCCTCTCAAGGCGCAGATATCTCTGGCGACGACGAGATCGGGGGGACGGGAGCCCCTCTCGGCCAAGCTCTACTTCCAAATGGGGAGCTCGAGAGAGGCGCGGGGCGATTTAGGCGGAGCTATCATGTACTATGAGAGAGCGCTCTTAATACTGATGACGAGCGGCGTGCTCTCGCAAACGCAACGAGACGGGCTCAGCGTAAGCGCGGAGATCCTAACGAGAAGCCCGCAGTCCGAGTCAGTTAGCCAACCGAGTCTCTCCGTCGCGTACGTCACACTCTCAATGCTCGTTTTAATAGCCGCGGTCTTAGGTCTCTTGGCCTTGATCGAGAGGTCTCGGACTTGAGCCGGTTGTATGTAGCCGTGGACCCGAGCGCCGTGCCGCGAGAGGGAGAGCTCGCGTGGGCCCACGCCGGTCTCTTCAAGAGCAAAGGGGCTTGGTTCCTATTAGATTGCTCCCTTACTTCGAGGGCACGTGAGCCTAAGTTGGCTAGGGTGCTTTCTATAATACGCCTCCCCTTAGAGCCCAGCTTAACCGAGAGGCCTCCCATCGATGCGGCTCTGCTTGAGGGAGAGTGCTCCCAACACGAGCTAGAAGAGTGCGTCGACTACGCTTTGAGAGCGGCGATTGAGCTAAGAGAGAGGCGCCGCCTCGAAAGCTTCAGCGCCAATAGATGGGCCCTCTCTCATCTGCTTTCCCCGGCGAGGTGGGTGATTGGAGACGTCGAGAGACTCGGCGCGAGCCTAGCGAGTGGAATTAAATCGTCCATCCTGTTAGAGCTGCTCGAGGAGACCGGTCTGATCGACGAGAGGTCCCCGCAGTCTTTCAGGCGAGTCCTCGCGTTGTACTCCATCGAGAGGAAAAGAAAAGCAGTCCACGTGGTCATCGGTAGCTTCGCTATTAAGAGCAGCGTCCTCGGGGCTCTATCCCTATCGAGCGAGATGAGAAGGGAAACCGAGGAGTGAGGCGGAAAATACGAGCAAGCCCTCACGGCGGGGGAGCGTACAGCCAGCAGGAGACCCTCCTGCCTCCCCCGAGCTCTACCTCGGGCGGCTCCTTGAGCCTGCAGATCTCCACGGCCTTGGGGCACCTGGGGTGGAATCTGCAGCCCGGCGGAGGATCGATCGGGCTGCTCGGCTCCCCGATGAGCTTTATCTTAGTCCTGCTCTTCGTTAGGCGCGGGTCGGGGATCGGAATCGAGGAAAAGAGGGCCTGCGTGTAAGGATGTAGAGGCTCTAGGAACACCTCCTCCGAGGCTCCTATTTCCACGATCTTGCCCAAATACATCACGGCGATCCTATCGCTCATATGCCTCACGACGGCTATATCGTGCGAAATGAACATGTACGTGAGGTTGTACATTGACTGGAGCTCTCTGAGGAGCTCCAGTATCTGAGCCTGGACCGAGACGTCCAGAGAGCTCGTCGGCTCGTCCAGTACAATGAATTTAGGCCTCAATAGCACAGCCCGCAGGATAGCGACTCTCTGTTTTTGACCTCCCGAAAGCTCATGGGGGTACCTATACAAGTGCTCCGCGCCTAGCCCGACGCTCTTCATGTGCTCTACGAGGAAGCCCTCGGGGTCTCCCGAGATCAGACCATGCTCGCGGAGGGGCTCGAGCAGTATCTCGGCTATCGTCATCCTAGGATTGAGAGACGTGTGAGGGTCCTGAAAGACCATCTGAGCGCTGCGCCTAAAGAGCTTGAGGCTCTTCCCTCTGGCCTTGACCACGTTCACTCCGTCAAAATATATTTCCCCCGATGTAGGCTCGTAGAGCATCAAAACGGTCCTGCCAAGCGTCGATTTGCCCGAGCCGGTCTCCCCTACGAGCCCGAAAGTCTCGCCTCGGCGGATTTGAAAGGACACGCCATCTACGGCGCGCACCTTCTTGAAGAGAGATCCTCGGACGCCGAAGTACTTCCTGAGGTTCCTGACGTCGAGCAGAACCGCCTGCTCACCCAATGCTCACTCCCCCGTATACAGCCAGCAGGAGACCCTCCTGCCTCCCCCGAGCTCTACCTCGGGCGGCTCCTTGAGCCTGCAGATCTCCACGGCCTTGGGGCACCTGGGGTGGAATCTGCAGCCCGGCGGAGGATCGATGAGTGACGGCACGAAACCCGGTATCTGTTGGAGCCTCGCGGATGGACTCAGAGGATTGGGCACTGCTCTAAGTAGCAACGTGGTATAGGGATGAAGAGGGTCGTAGAATATCTCTTCGACCCCACCCTCCTCGACTATCTTCCCAGCGTACATCACGTATACTCTGCTGGCCATCTCGGCCACGACCCCCATGTTGTGGGTTATCAGAAGTATCGAGGTCGAATGCTTCTTCTGTATATCGCGGAGGAGCTCTAGTATCTGCGCTTGAACCGTGACGTCTAGATTCGTGGTCGGCTCATCGGCTATTAGCATTCTCGGCCCATTCGCTATGCCGAGCGCTATGACTACTCTCTGCCTCATGCCTCCGGAGAGCTCGTGGGGATAGCTCTTTACTCTCTTCTCAGGGCTCGCTACAGCCGTCTCTCTCAGAAGCCTAACGGCCTCTCTCAGAACCTCCCTCTTCTTGGCGCTCCTGTGATCGGCCACGGTCTCCCACACGTGGTAGCCGACCGTGTATAGCGGGTCGAGAGCCGACGAGGGATCTTGAAATATATACGCTATCTCGTCGCCTCGGATCCTCCTTATCTCATCGTCGCTGAGCCTCAGCAGGTCCACCACGCTCCCGTCTCGCCTCCTGAAGAGTGCGGATCCTCCGACGATCTTTCCGGGCGCCTCGATAAGCCTCGTCAGGGCCCTAGTGGTCACGGTCTTGCCGCAGCCGGTCTCGCCGACCAGGGCGACGGTCTCGTTCGCGCGGACGTTAAACGAGACGCGCGATACCGCGTGGACCTCGCCGGCGTAAGTATAGAACCTCACGTCGAGATCTCGAACCCTCAGTATCTCGTCCTCGCGTAGAGCACACTTCATCTCTTCTCCTCCGCCTCGAATTCCACGGCTCTCCTCGTCTTAGGGTCGAGGATATCTCTCAAAGCATCGCCCAGGAGATTCCAGCCGAGCGCGATAAGCATCAGGAGGCTCCCGAAGTAAAACACAGCGTGCCAAGTGCGCTCAGGGAAGTATCGGCCGGCCTTAGATATGAGGAAGCCTAACTCAGCTACGGGCTCCTGCGGCCCGAGACCAAGGAAAGAGAGCGACGCCGCGAACAACGCGGCCGTGGCTAGGTCGAATGTCATCATCACGAGCACCGGGGATATCACGTTGGGCAGCACGTGCTTGAAGAGGATCCTGGAGGTCGGCAACCCAATCAGCTTCGCCGCCTCCACGAAGGGTTGCTCGCGCACGCTGAGGACCGCGCCGCGGACGACCCTCGCGTAGCCGGGCCACCAGACCAACACCAACGCCAACCAGATCGCTAGAAGAGCCGCGAGCTGTCCGTACTCTTGGGGCCTTAGGCCAAAGAGCGAGGAGAGCAGGGCTGTCAGCATCTCGTGCTCTTCGAGGACGCCTCTTATTCTGCCGGGGAGAGCGGACGCGAAGGCTATGGCCAAGATGAGAGCTGGGAAAGCTATGAAGACATCCGTCAACCTCATGATAACTTCGTCGATCAGTCCTCCTTTGTACCCCGCCACGAGGCCCAGTAGTATGCCCAGCGGCGCTCCCAACAACACTACTACGGCGGAGATAACGACCGATATCCTCACTCCATAGAGAGAGAGCGATAAAATGTCGCGTCCCAACTCATCGGTTCCCAAAATGGGATAACCGCTGCAAGACGGCGGAAGACAGGGGGGTCTGAGATGCAGTGAGGGGTCTCTCAAGACCCCATAATCCCAATATGGCTCCCACGCTATGTAGGGCCCGATCACAGCTAGAACTAATACGACCGCCGTAATGATGCCCCCGGCTACCCCGATCTTCGATTTGCTGAAAGCGTAGGCCGTCAGCTTCCACTCTCGGATTCTGCTGGAGTTCTTGGAGGCCCAGCCTCTTTGGAGCTTCTCGCGCAGTTTCACGTAGAGCTCTATCGCCAGCGTAAGCGCTCTGTAGACGGCCTCCAAGTCGCCGCGCCCCTAGCTGTCAGTATCTTATCCGAGGATCTATGAGCGCGTAGAGTATGTCCACCGCTAAGTTTATCACCACATAGACTAACGCGAAGACGAATGTCGACGCGATTATGGCGGGGTAATTTAAGTTCAACACGGACTCGTACATGTATCTCCCGAGCCCGGGTATATTGAAGACGTACTCAGCTATCACGGCTCCCGAGAGGAGGCCTCCCAGCTGTAGACCCAGCACCGTCACCACGGGTATCATCGCATTTTTGAAAACGTGCCTCCAGATCCTCCACTTCTTGAGCCCTCTCGCCTTCGCAAAGAGCACATGCTCCGAGCCTAACGCGTCTAGGAAGCTGTTTCGCACTATCCTGGCCACGAAGCCTCCTCCGAGGAGAGCTAGAGCGAGCCCGGGCAAGTAGAATCTCCTCAACGTGTAGCCCACTACGTCCCACTCCCCGCACATAGCAGCTCCAAACATCGGCACGGCTCCGATGTAGCTGAGCACGTGGCCCAATATGGGGTACGACGATGGTAGGCTATCGAGCCAAAGCGCGCAGCGAGTGGAGTAAGTTGGTATGCCTGCCATGTAGGTCGTATGGTAGCGAACGAACAGCAGCAATATCATGAAGTAATAGAGGACGAAGGAGGGCATGGAGCTCCCAAACAACGCGAGAAATCTCACGAAGAAGTCCACGGCCGTGTCCTTCCTCAAAGCAGCGATCACGCCGAGCGGCAACGAGATGAGAACTAGAAATGCGAAGGCGACGAGAGCTAGTTGAACCGTCACCGGAAACCGATAGCCGAGCTCATCGAAGACGTTCTTAGATCTGACGGGGTCTTCCAAATTCATCGTGAGGAGCTGCTTAAGTAGAAACGAGAACTGTTCGTACCACGGAGCGTCGAACTTGTACTTTTCGCGGATCTGCTGCAAAGCCTCTGGGTTCCTCACCTTCTCTCCCGCCCATGCTCGCACCGGGTCGGCTGGCACGGCGTAAGCGATGAGGTAAGTCAATAACAGCACCCCGAGCACGGTCGGCACGAAGGTAACGAGCCTGCGCGCTAGGAATGACGCGAAGCCCACGAGCCATCCACTCGCTCGCGCCCCTCAACGAAGAAAGACTAGCCGGTTATTATCGATTGCCAATCACGCGAGAAACCGTTAGCTATTGCGTTGGGGGAAAAACGAGCGCGTAGAGAGCGTGCCCTCGAGCTTCAGCGTTTGGGGGCGTATCCGTATAGCTCCTGCCAATAGGTGGCATTCCAGTAGTACGGGTTGAGTTTCAGCAGTATATAGACGTCCTCCTTGTAGTCTGCCACGTAGTAGGGTCCGGTCGAGACGGGTTTGTCCCTCAGCAGCTTGTGAGACGGGTCGTCAACGCCGGGCACGAGGTACTTAGCCCACGCGCTCGGGTTCTTCCCGTTGTTAGAGTCAGCCAGAGCTTGCGCGTAGTTTGCTCCGAGCGCGTATTCCATGGGTATGACGCTGGCCACCGCAGTCGTCAGTACGTGGAGTATTGGCGGGTACGGGAAGTGCAGCTTGAGTCTCACGATCCCGGCAGTCTTACCCGCGTATCCGAAGAACGATAGCAGTTCCTCCAACGTCTTGACTTCACTGCCCCTCCCGTGGTACGCCGTGACAAGACCCTTGGCGAGAACCTCCTTGAACTCGTCTTCGGTCAACACCGATGACGCGTTGATGTCGATGAAGTCCGTTATCATCCACGCAGCGGAGCCGGGCAGGTTGAGCCTAGCCACTCTCCATAGGCTGAAGAGTACGTCGGTGGCGTCTATTGGATAGGTCCTATTGTTCCACGGGTCGTAGGCCACGACTCCCCCTCTTATCACTAAGTAGAGCTCGGTCGCGTCGGGGCTAAACGCCCAAGCCGCCGCTAGCTCCGGCTCGGGCTCCGTCTTCTCGAAGTAGTAGGTCACGGGCTTGCTGAGAGTCTGCCAGAATATCTCCCATCCGAAGCTCTCGTAGGATTTGGCCGGATCGAATGTGTCGGGCCAACCTATCGTGGCATAGACGAAGGTCTTCGGGTCATTCTTTATTCCGAGGACTCCGGTATCGCGCACGGGGGCATCCGGCTTCTCCCACACGAGATCGTAGCGGGCGAAGGCCGTCGGCGGATAATACATGCCAACGACCCAGCTACCATAGTTCCTGCCGCCCAGCTGCTGGCCCAACATTATCATTACCGCCTCGTTGTTGAAGATCCTGACGGCCGCGTTTATGATGGCCTCTCTAGCCTCCGGGTCTATCACGGTCCTAGAGAGCTTAACGAGAGCACTCACCGGCACATCTTTCCAGCCGGCCGCGCCTATCGTCACGAAAGCGATGGGCTTCTCCCAATTCTCCTTCGTCTTCTCATCGTCAATTACGTAGGAGACCACAAGCAGAGGCTTGTTCGTTGGCCCGGCGTAAGTGGCTCCCGACCCCTTAGGACCGACCACCACAATGAACTTCTCGGTCTCAATCGCCCTCTCGACCTTGGCCAGGTAATTGCCAACTTCGGCAGCACTAACCCCTTTATAGTATTTCAGTTCGGAGAATTCGGCTCCTCCCCACACGAATGGCATGAGGTAATTATCGGGGTCGAGATAATCTGGTATCCACCCGAGCAACGCCACGTCGTAGTCGAAGTGATCGACTTTGTCGAGGAACTGAGGCCAGTTGTAGACCTCGACTAGCACCTTGAAGCCCAACTGAGTCCACGAGTTTTGGAGCAGGGCCGCTATTTGGGCTCTGGCCGTGTTGCCCAGATTGTAGATTATCACGATGGTGTACTTCGAGGGATCAAATCCCTTCGCCCTGAGAGAGTTCATGATCTCCGTGGCCTTGGCCATGTCATAGGTGTACTTCGTTATGCCGTACTCGGTCCAGCCGAACATACCCCTCGGTACTATGGTGT
Organism: Fervidicoccaceae archaeon; assembly: GCA_038878695.1. Classification (NCBI taxonomy): domain Archaea; kingdom Thermoproteati; phylum Thermoproteota; class Thermoprotei; order Fervidicoccales; family Fervidicoccaceae; species Fervidicoccaceae archaeon. The sequence goes on along the minus strand of JAVZVD010000001.1, from coordinate 455,802 downwards.
AGAGGCCCGTGTAGAGGCCGCCGAAGATCTGGCTGATTATGGTATCATAGGGCACGGCGTAGGAGAGAGCCTGCCTAACCTCCGTTATGTTGAAGGGCTCTCTCATCGTGTTGAAGAGCACGTACTGAATCGTCATGCGAAGGATTGAGGGATCCACCTCGAGGATGAGCCTGTGACCGTCCACGGGGGAGCCATTGACGTCTTTCCATCTAGCCGGAGTGATCGTCGCAATGTCGCAGACTCCAGCTTTGTACATCTGGATCCGAGTCAACTCGTCGTTCGATATCAAGTAGAGGACCTGTTCGTGGATTTGTTTTGTCGGGGCCGGCGCAGGCGTCGGGGTCGGGGTGGGGGTGGGCTTGGGGGTCGTGGGGGTAGGCGTTGGAGTGGGCGAGGGTGCGGCTGGACCCTTAACCGCGATGTAGGCCGCCACGACGGCAGCGATTATGACCACAGCCGCTATGGCGATTATGGTCGCCTGAGATATTCCTCTAGATCTTTGTTTCAACATGTGCGTTTACCCCTCTTCTTACCCTGGCGAATGTCCCGGCGTATCTTTAAAGCTTCCTCTCGTCTCTTCTCTCAGTAGAAAAGTAGAGAGCGCGGGCCTCTCCTGTCGCGCAAGAGGCCCTCTCCGCTTTTCTCGCTACGAGAGAGATTGCGACTTGAAACTTGGAGCTCCCCCGACGCGGCCCTCAAAAACGCTAATAAGTCTTTACCGAGCTCCGCGATTGATAGAGATCTGCGCAACGAAGTGTTACCTGCAAAAGCTCAGCCGCGGGCGTTGGGGGCTTGACCGAGAAGAGAGCGAGATTCCCTCTTGAGGTGGAGTTCGAAGAGATCGTGAAGACTCTAGAGAGCTTCGGCGCTAGATGGGCCGTGATAGGGACGTCTTGCACAGAGGACACGATCGAGATTGAAGTAATAGGCCGGAAAGGCTTCGTTTATCTGCCGTGTTGGTTGCCTAAGGCCTTCAGGAAAGAGCTGGAGCAGCTGCTCAGCAGATATGGGGGGGAGCACGGCGAAAAGCTCCTTCCGTGAGAGGTTGAGTTCTTGAAGATCTTCGAGAGGGCTTACGGGGCCCTCCTCGGCAGGGTCGGGAGGGGCTTCCTCTTCGCGAGCGGCGCCACGCTGGTGGCTGCCAGCGTTCTGCGCTCGACTCTGGCTTACGGGGTCGAGCTCGCATCGCTCTCGGTGGCTCTGCTCGCTGGAGGCGGGAGAATTATTACACTCAATAGAGCGCTCAAGATAGCCCTGCCCTTAGCGGCCATAGCCTCTGCAGTCGAATTGTTCCTCGGGTTGGAGACTCTACGAGGCTATCTTCTGGCGGCTAATCTGGCCTCCATCGTTATCTTGTCCGTGAATTGTAGCACTCCCGCCTTCGTCTCGCCCAGCGCCATGGGCGCTCTGATCTTCGCGAGCAAAGGTGAGGCGCTCTACGCAGCTCTGAGCCTGCTCCTGGCGCCGCTCCCCCTCGTGGTCAGATGGGGGGTAGCGAGGCTCTCGGGCCTGCCGGCCGCCCTGTGCCTGTTCTCGGGCTACCTGAGGTCCGTCGTGATCGAAGACGCCTCTCTCTTCGAGAGGGAGTGCGGGCCTCTTCTGTCGCGCAAGAAGCTCTCCATCCATATTTTCTCGCTACGAGGAACGTCGAGAGAGCTCCTGCTCCTCGTCTCCGACGTGCATCCCGGGCCCTTCGCTGGAGTGGGCGGAGCACTATTAGTCGATGCTCTGATCCGAGAGGCTAAATCGTCGGGGCGCTCCGTCATCTTCCTCCACGGCATCGGAAGTCACGAGAACGACCCCATATCGCGGCGTCAAGTCCACGCGCTCGTGGAGAAAATATTCGAGCGCGCGGCATCGCTTGAGCATTCGAAGACGCGCGCCTTGAGGCCTCTCGACATAGTCGAGGGGAAGGCGCGCGTCTTCGCCTTGCACCTCGGAGTCGGGCCTCCGCTGGCCGTGGTTAGCAGAGCCGGGAAAGGCATGGACGATGTACCCAGCGACGCGCCCCTCGTTGGATCGAGGGGCGGACTCGTCGTGGTCGAAGCACAGAACGGCCTGGGCGTCGAGGTCGATGAGGAGCTGCTCGGCGACATCGCCAGGGGCATCGAGAGGATCAGGGCCTCGCTATCTCCCTGCTCTACTTTCAGGGCAGGCTTCTCCGAGGTGCCCACCGAAGCCGTAGACCCGCTCGGAAGAGAGCTAGGGCCGGCCGGGATCTCGGCGCTCGCGCTCGAATGCGGTGACATTAGAGCTGGCCTCGTGGTAATTGACGGGAATAACCTCGACAGAGGGGTCTACGATCGAATAGTGGATAGGCTCAAACCCTTAGTCGACGTAGTCGAGGTGGTCACGACGGATAATCACGCTAGAGTCGGGTGGGGAGGGAAAAGAGGGTATAGAGTAGTGGGCGAGACCATCGATGCAAAGACCCTCTCTTCAGCTTGCGAGACTGCTCTCTCTCGAGCGCTAAGCTCCCTCAGCGATGTCGAGGCGGCGTACTCCGTGCTCGAGATCGAGATGGAGGTGCTCGGTGAAAGAGGTTACGAGCTCTTGGCGCGCGTAGCGGCCAAGTGGAAGGCGGTGGCGCTATTCTTGATGACGTTGAGCGCGGCCACGCTCGTGCCGGCGATCTGGGCTCGCTGAGCTCTTCGGTCAAGCTAATTAGCGGAGGGGGAAAGAGGCGTCGCGAGCAGGGGCGAGCTTAACTGACGCGGGGAGAGGCTTGAGGCTGGAGACTCTCCGCTCTCTCGAGGAGGCCATAGAGAGGTACAACAGATACAGAGCGCCAGAGGCGCGAGCAGAGCTGTTATCGTCGTCCGGGAACAGAGCAGAAGTGCTGTTCAGCGGACCTTTCTGCAGGACGTGTGGCGTAACTGACTGGATCGAGGATCTAGTATTCGTGCTCTCGGAGCTCGGCGTTAAAGCGAGGCTCGTAGAGATACGCGGCTCGTTAGAAGATGAGAGCCTCGTCGGATTATTCGAGATAGAGGAGAGCTGAGCCTCCCCGCCCCATCTGCTATTGGCCTTGAGGGTCGTCGATTCACGTCCTCTCCAACGAGTTGAGCGAGCTGATGTGGTTCCCGAGACTCCCTGGCGTCCTATGTCCTTTGCGTCTTTTCCCCGCAGTAGCGGGGGAAAGAGCGAGACCTTATCGCTCTACGCCACGGCTCCTCTACATGCTCTCTTAGGGAGCTAGCGAAGGCCAAGTAAAATTGCGATGGCGTTTACGCTCGGCCGAACACTGTACAAACCAATTTTGAATATGTATATTATTCCCATTAAAATAGACTATAAGTATACTCAAAATATATAGTTAGCATGAGCAGATTTAATAAAGCTGGGCACCCTATACTAATTAAAGGTAATCTGTCTCTCCAACTCTCATCCTCTCCGCCCCGAATCTTCACCCTATAAGCCTACCTACGCGAAGACCGGGCACTCTCTCGAGGTGATGCACGAGGTGATAGCACATGAGAGGGGCAGCGAGGGCGCTCTCCATCGTAGCTCTGGGAGCACTGACCTCGACTATGTACTACGCGGTCTCTCGGGAGCGTCTGAGAGAGCTCGGAGGACCCTTCGAGTACTTCGTTTACCTGGCCGGACTGGAGTACCTGAGCGTCTCCCTGGTAGCGCTCGGCATTAAGCTCGCGACTACCGGTGAAACTAGAAGGCTCGCCGGGCTCTTGGGGGCGGCGACCGCCGCCTTCTATCTCGCATCGCTGTCAACGAGCAATTTGATGTCCTCCCTCGTCGCTCTCTTCCTCGTAAACGTGGCCTGGAGCTTCCTTCTCGCAATTACGCTCCCGGACGCTTACCGCTTGGTTGTTGGAGGCAGAGGGGGGCTTCCGCGACTGAGCGCCGCCATATGCGCGGGCTCTGTTGCTTCGATAGCGCTACTGAGTCTTCCCCGAGGAGTCGCGTTCCCGCAGCACGCGGCCTTAGCCTCGGCGTTCCTCCTAATGGGGGCTCTCGCGCCTAGCGACGCTGAGAACCGCGAATATGAGGTTCGACGATCAGGTTCGCCATTGACAACGCCGCCTAGAGCTATTGCAGCGAGCAGCGCTCTTTCGTTCACGCTTACGCTGTGGCTGGTGGACAGCGGTGAATTAGCCCACTACGCTCTGATATCGCGCTGGGGGCCGCTGGCCGTAGCGGTGGCCCACGCGTCGGCGCTCGCGATCTCGCTGCTGCTCCAAGGCTTCCTCTACTCTCGTCGCGGAGGAGCGCCGGCTGCTCTGCTGATTTCGGCCCTCGCCGTGGCCTCGGGCGCGGGAGTCGGGGGCCTGATCCTCTCGGTCTCTCTATTGGGGTTGGCGCTTCAGCTCGACGCGTTGGTAGTAAGCCTCGCCAAGAGCTTGGGCGAGCACCGCGTGGCGAGCGTGCTAGCCGCCAACTACCTCGCTCAGGGGCTCGCGGGCTTGACGGCGTTGGCGTTGACCCTCCTCGGTCTACCTCTAAAGCCTCTTCTACTGCTGAGCTACGCGGTGTTGCTCACGACGCTCGCGAGACTGCGAGAGTTCGAGAGAGCGAGGCATTCGGCCTCTCGCGCCTCTTGGGAGAGGGGAGGGGAAATCCTCGCCCGAGTCGCCGGCCCGGGGAGTTTTCTCGCGCCCTCCATTTCGTTGAGTCCACCGCCGCACTTCGATGTCGAGTCTCTGAGGAAGCCGCGTCAACGTCGTCTCACCTACTCGATGTCAAAAGCCTGCTTTTGACTCCGACGAGTAGAGCCGGGTCGTCCGTGGCCATTCCGTCGACTCCCGCATCGTAGAGTTTGAGTGCGAGCTCGGCAGAGTTAACGGTCCATGCGACGACCTTAAGGCGCATTTTCTTCGCGAAAGAGACCATCCTCGGAGAGACTAGATTATAACGCGGCAGGAGTATTTCGCAGCCGACAGCTCGACAGACCCGGACCGCCTCTAGCGGCTTAGCGTAGATTAGACCGCGCGGTATCGATGGAGCTAAAATGCGAGCTCTCTCGAGCGCCTCCGGGGCGAAGCTGATTAACGCGGTCCACTTCTCGGCGCCGAGCCTCTTTATCACCTCGAGTGAGCTCTCCACTGCCTCGAGCGTCTTGAGCTCCGCGAGCACGCCCGCTCTTCCAGCTAGCCTCCCTAATAGTTCCTCGAGCGTCGGTACCGGTTGACCCCTTACTCTGTAAGATCTGAGCTCGTGCTCCGTGAGGTCGGCGATTCTCGCCCCGATTCCCACGAGCCTAGAGAGGTCTTCATCGTGGAACACGACCGGGGTGCCATCCCTCGTGAGCCTAATGTCGCATTCTATCAGATCCGCCCCAAGCTGGAGGGCCTTCTCGAAAGAGGCCACGGTGTTCTCGGGCTCGTACGCTGGAGCTCCTCTGTGGCCCACCACGGCAAAGGGCCTGGTCTCGAGAGCTCTCATTACAGAGCTCATAGTCTCACCATTGCGACGAAACTCCCGCGCTGCACGCCGAGGCTTCGAGCGACTACGTCGCACTTCGCCACTAGCAGGTGGAAGACTGGTCTGCCCACATGGATCTCGGTCAAGTACTCGTAGTGAGACATCCCTTTGGCCACGACGATGTTGCACGAGCGGAGCTCCTCGAGGAATTCGGCCGAAACCTCGTCGAGGTGTACGCTCGATGCGTTAGTCCCCGTCTCGACGACGGTGGGGAAGAGGCTCTTGAGAGGCGTCTCTTTGACGTCGTTTATCGTGACGTCGTTCTGAAAGCCGGGCTCGCTCTTGACCGCCGCGACGACCTCGCAGCCTAGCTTAGTCATCTCCTCCACTAGCAGCGAGTCGAAAACCGCTTCGCCGGCGTTATCGAGCAGATATAGTACCTTGAGTCCCCGAGAGACCAATCGATAGAGCTCCGGCACGTGATCTATCTCGAGCTCCGAGACCTCGACCTCATTGGGCTCGATCCACGAAGGCTCGTGGCCCGCGACCCCCGAGTCTAAGAGATTCCCCGCTAACGCTACTCGGACCGCCGCGGCGAATCTCTTCTCACCTCGGAGCGTCTCCAATCGCGCCGAGTAGGCGCCAAGACGCAAGAGGGCCTCTCTTATGGACTCGCGCTTGCGGGCTCTGTGGCTTTCCACCACACAGGGAGCCAACGAGATCAGCTCTCTATAGAGCTTGGTGGCCAGCTTGGTCAACTCGCTCTCGCTCTCGAAGATCGCTGCGGCTCTGCGGAGAAAGAGTGAGACGAGCGAGGGGAGGGCTCCGTCGCGCTCTGCGCACTCAATCAGCTCCCTCAGCCTCACAGACAAGAGGCATCCAAAGCACTGAGGATTCACTCGCATAGCGACGCTGCAGCCCGACTCGTTGAGTCCGTGCACTTACTTTTAACGCCTATCTTCCCTTCGCTTCCTGACTGAGAGTCCGAAGAGCTCAAAAAGGCTCCTAGCTTCTATCCGCGGGGAGCGAGCGAGATGTCGCCAACCTCGAGGAGAGGAGCCATCTCTAGCCTCGCGCTCGTCGGACAGACCGAGCGGGGGGCTCTTGCGCGACGCGTGCTCTCCCACACGGTCAAAGTGTCAATAGGCGTAGCTCTGCTCACGCTGGGAGCTAAGGCTCGCTTCGTGTTGCCGTTCACGCCGATCCCCTTCACGCTACAGACGATGGCTCTAGTACTCCTGGTGCTAGCCCTCGGCAGACACGCCCTGCCCGCGAGCCTCGCCTATCTCGCCGCGGGCTTGGCCGGCGCGCCGATCTTTGCCTACGGCGGTGGCCTGGGATACGCGGCCTCGCCCACTTTCGGCTACATCATAGGCTTCGTCGCCGCTTCTGCGCTCGGCCTAGTAGGCGCTAAGATGAGGAGTCCGCTGAGGCTCTTGCTCCTCGCCATGGCGGTCAACGTTGTCGTCTACGCGCTCGGCTGGGGGTGGCTGACTGCTTACATGTATTTGATCTCGGGGCGCAACCTCGTTGAGGCCGCTCGTGTCGCGGCGGTCGAGGGCGTGGTACCATTCGTGGCGTGGGATGCATTGAAAGCTCTCGTGGCCGCGCAGGTCTACGTAGCAATATTAAGGGTGGGCGCGCGAGCCGAGCGCCTGATTAAAAGAGTGTTACTGGTAAGATTTGCGCGCTCGCGATAAGAGGACGGAGGATGACCGCTTGAGCTCCGGGCGAGGTGCATCTCGTGCGCCGATGGGGCTAGGCTGGCTCGGGCGCCCGCTTCTCAGAGCATCGCAGAGAGAGGACCTTCTCCCCGACGCCTGGTACAACATAGTTCCCGACCTCCCGAGGCCTCTACCCCCACTTTTGAAGCCTAACGGCGATATCGTGCGACCGAGAGAGCTTGAGAGACTCTTCGCTAAGGAGCTGGTCTCCCAGGAGTTCAGCGATAGTAGAAGCATCGCTATCCCGAGCGAGGTGCGCCAGTGCCTGCTAGAGCTCGGCAGACCCACTCCTCTCCTCAGGGCGACCAGGCTCGAGAAATTCCTGGACACCCCGGCCAAGATCTTCTACAAGTACGAGGGCGTGCTGCCGACCGGCAGCCACAAGATAAACACAGCCGTGCCCCAGGCGTTCTACAACGCGGCCGAGGGCGTGGAGAGACTCGTCACCGAGACGGGGGCAGGTCAGTGGGGCTCCGCCCTAAGCTTAGCCGGGGCCCTCTTCGGGGTGAAAGTGAGAGTCTACATGGTGAGGAGCAGCTACGAGCAGAAGCCGTATAGGCGCGTGTTGATGGAAGTCTACGGCGCCGAGGTCTTACCGAGTCCAAGCGAGAAGACCAGCTTCGGTCGGAGCCTACTAGCCAGCGACCCAAATCACCCCGGCTCGCTGGGGATCGCCATAGCTGAGGCCATCGAAGACGTACTGAGCGACGAGAGAGCGAGATATTCGCTAGGCTCGGTGCTCAATCACGTTCTCCTACATCAAACAGTCATTGGGCTGGAAGCCGCGGCTCAGATGACGGAGTTAGGCGAGTACCCCGATTACGTGGTCGGCTGCGTGGGAGGCGGCTCTAACTTCGCCGGCTTGGCCTACCCGTTCATGCGCGAGAGGCTCTCGGGCAAGAGCGACACGCGCTTCGTGGCCGTGGAGCCTAAGGCCTGCCCGAGCATGACCCGCGGCGTCTACGCCTACGATCACGGCGACTCGGCCGGTCTCACTCCGCTCATTAAGATGCACACCCTCGGTCACAAATACAGGGTGCCTCCCCTTCACGCCGGTGGGCTGAGGTATCACGGCGTGGCGCCCACGCTCTCCGTGCTCGTGGAGGAGGGCTACGTTAAGCCTGTCGCTTATCATCAGACCGAGGTTTTTGAGGCAGCCGTGACCTTCGCTAGATGCGAGGGCATAGTTCCCGCGCCCGAGAGCGCTCATGCCGTGAAGGCCGTCATAGATATTGCGCTAAGAGCGAAGCACGATAGAGAGAGCGTCTCCGTGCTCTTTAACCTGAGCGGCCACGGCCTCTTGGACCTGAGCGGGTATAACGACTTCGCCTCAGGGAGGCTCGCGGACTTCGAGCCGAGTGAGATAGACCTGAGCTACCTCCCAAAATTGCCGGGTTAGTCTATTCTAATCTAACGTCTTTTTTATCTAAATAGTTAGATAAATTTTTCACCTAGATAATTTATAGTTTTAATTTTGACTTTCAAATTGTAAAGCATATTCATGTTATAACATGATAGCTAGAAGATTTAAACCTAACAAAATGTTTTGAGCTCATTTTCCGCATGACGCCTCATATAAGCTCTACATGTGTGCTAGTTATTATGCACAGATGTACGCGAAGTCAGGTGAACCGGCCTTGGAGAAGAGATTCGAGACGTTGATCATCTCCGACGAAGAAGTCAGATCTCTCGTTAGCGTAGAGGACGCAATGGAACCCGTGGAGACGGCCTTCAGGGAGAAGGCTCTGGGGCGCGCGCAGATGCCGCCCAAGGTCTACCTGTTTTATCGCAAATATGACGGCGACCTAAGAGTTATGCCATCGTACCTAGAGGAGCTGGAGGTGTCGGCGGTTAAGATCGTCAATGTACACGTGAACAACAGAAGGCTCGGTCTGCCGACCGTTATGGCAGTAGTGGTGCTCGTTGAGCCGGCCACGGGCTTTCCGCTCTGCATCATGGGGGGCAGTTGGCTCACAGCCGTGAGGACCGGGGCGGCTGGCGGCGTAGCCGCTAAATACCTCGCCAGGCCGGACTCGGAGGTCCTCGCGTTCATTGGAGCGGGGACGCAGGCGAGGACCCAGCTCGAGGCTCTGAGGCTCGTGCTGAGAGAGCTGCGTGAGGTGAGAGTCTACGACGTCTCAAAGGAAGCCGCAGAGAAGTTCTCTTCGTTCGCGTCGACCATAGCTGAAGGAGCGCGCGTCGTGATTTGTGATTCCCCGAGAGCGGCGGTGGAAGAGGCCGACCTCGTGGTCACCGCCACTCCTTCGAGAAAGCCCATCGTGAGCGACGAGTGGGTTAGAAAGGGCACGCACTTCAACTGCGTAGGAGCCGATGCGCCCGGCAAGCAGGAGCTAGACCCGAGGATTCTCCTCCGCGCTAAGATAGTAGTCGACGATGTAGAGCAGGCCATCCACAGCGGCGAGATAAACGTGCCGTTCTCCGAGGGGATCCTGCGTCGTGAGCACATCTACGGGGAGCTCGGTGAGGTAGTTGCCGGTTTAAAGCGCGGTCGCGAGAGCGAGGACGAGATAACGGTCTTCGCCTCGACGGGCCTGGCCGTGCAGGACGCCGTGACTGCCAAGCTAGTTTACGATAGAGCGAGAAGCAGGGGTCTCGGCAGAGCTCTTAGGCTCGTCGTTTGAGAGATCGCAATACACAAAGCCTTTCGAGCTGAAGAGGTCGCCGAGGGGGATTTGTCTCGCCCACGCGTCTGCTCTTCCAAGAGGACAGCTATCTGAGAGAGTTCGAGGCGAAGGTCCTCTCCCTAGAGGGCAACGCGGTAGTGCTCGATGAGACGGTATTCCACCCGAGACCACACGGAGGCTTAGACTGCGACGTCGGCGAGTTACGCTCGGAGAGGGGCGCGGCCAAGGTGTTCGAAGCAATAGCAAGAGGCGAAGACGTGCTCCACGTGGTCGACAGACCGGAGCTCTTCGAGCCGGGGCAGAAGGTGCGAGGTCTCATAGACTGGGACAGAAGATACAAGATGATGAGGCTCCACACGGCGGCGCACATCTTCATTTCGATTCTCCACGGAAGGTACGGAGCCCTCGTGACCGGGGGACATGTTTCGCCGGATTACTCGAGAGACGACTTCGACTTGGAGCTCGAGGACTGGAGGGCTGCCGTGAAGGACGCCATCGAAGAAGTCAACGAGGTGGCGGCTAAATGCGTCGACGTGCTCGTGAAATGGGTGAGCAGAGAGGAAGCTCTCGCCATGCCCGGGATCGTCAAGCTGGCCGAGAGGCTGCCTCCCAACGTCGATAAGCTCAGGCTGGTCGAGATACCGGGAATAGACGTACAAGCCGATGGAGGGCCCCACGTTCGCAACACTTGCGAGGTGGGCGAGATCGTTCTCCTCAAGACAGAGAGCCGCGGGAGGAGGAGAAAGAGGGTGTACTACACTTTGAAGGAGCTCGCCGACGTAGTTAAAGTGTAAACGCAAACGCCGCTCATCATCGCGTAGAGATCGAGGAAATCGAGTAACAGAGCTCCTAGGGGAATTCGTTGACCAATTAAAGGTCAAACCGGAGCGCCCGTTTGACTAAGCGCCGACTCTCGAGGCCTTCCCGGGAAAACAGCCGAGTAGATTTACGCCCTCTCGATAGTTATCGCTCCGACCGGGCAAAGCTCCGCCGCACGCTTCGCGCAATCGTAAAGCTCGGCGCTTATCTCGCCTACAGAGATCGTTTCCGTCGTATCGACGCTGAAGGTATCCACGACTTTATTCTTGCCGGTGTCTCGGCCGAGCTCGAAAACCTGAGGACATACGGCCGGGGCGACTCCGCACGAGATGCAACGCTCTCTCTCGACGATTACTCTATACTTCTCGCTCATGCTCTCATCCGAGTACAGAGATCCGTATCGAAGCGTTAATATCTATTATGGGCTTGTTAAGATTTCTAACGCGAGCGACGCGGCGGAGAGCTTAAATAACCTCGCGCGCTAGTGCGCACTGAGCGACCGTTAGCGAGGAGGATCCTGATTGTTGGAGAGCTCGTGAGGGTCTTCGATACGACCCTCCGCGACGGAGATCAGATGCCCGGAGTTGAGTTATCGTTAGAAGACAAGATCGATATCGTGAAGCTTCTCGACGAAGTCGGCGTCGACGTCATAGAAGCCGGTTTCCCCGCCTCTTCGAGAATAGACTTCGAGACGATAAAGCTCGCGGTCAGGGAGGTCGGGTCGGCCCGTGTAGCGGCCCTGGCCAGATGCTCTAAGCGCGACATAGAGGAAGCCGCCGCCTCCGAGGCTCAGATAATCCACGTCTTCATAGCAACGAGCGACATCCACTTGAGGTATAAGCTCAACATAAGCAGAGAACAGGTAATCGAGAGCGTTATTTCCTCGATCGATCTCGTTAGAGAACTCGGGGCCGAGGCGCTGTTTTCGGCCGAAGACGCCACTAGGAGCGATAAGGACTTCCTTGTGAAGGTCTACAGAGCCGCGGTGAGCGCAGGAGCCCGCTATATTAACATCCCCGACACGGTGGGAGTGGCGACTCCGTGGACCTTCATGAAACTCGTGAGGAGGATAGCGTCGGCTCTGCCTCCCGGGGTTAAAATCGACGTCCACTGCCACAACGACTTTGGAATGGCCACGGCGAATTCTCTCGCTGCGATCGAGGAGGGCGCTGACGGAGTTCAAGTGACTGTCAATGGGTTCGGCGAGAGGTCCGGCAACGCTCCGCTCGAAGAGGTGGTGGCCGCATTGCACTTCCTGATGGGAAGAAAGACTAGGGTCAAGCTCGAGAGACTCACAGAGGTCTCGAGGTTCGTGGCCGAGAAGTTCGGGGTCTCGCTACAGCCTCACAAGCCGATCGTTGGTATCAACGCGTTCGCTCACGAGTCCGGAATACACGTACACGGCGTCCTCAGCAATCCGCTCACCTATGAGCCAATAAGACCCGAGGACGTGGGGAACAAGCGCAGAATAGTGCTGGGGAGACACAGCGGGCGCCATTCTGTGAGCTGGGCGCTCGAGCAAATGGGGATAAAGCCCGAGCCTTCTCTCGTCGCCTTCGTGCTCGAAAGAATCAAAGAGGTGGCGCCTAGAATGAAGAAGGTGCCCGAGGAGCAGATATCGCGCTGGGTCGAAGAGTACTTCGCCCGGGGGGTCGCGTTGAATGCCTCTGGTCGTAGTAATACCGGGTGACGGGGTAGGACCGGAAATAACTCGTGCCGCCCTCAGAGTGTTGGAGGCGGCCAAGAGTCATTTCGGCTTCGACCTAAACGTGGTCGAGGCCCTGGCCGGCGATGCAGCTCTGAGAGCGAGAGGAGAGGCTCTGCCCCAAGAGACGCTCAGGCTCTGTCGGGAAGCTGAGGCCATACTCAAGGGCCCTGTCGGCGAGAGCGCTTTCGAGGCGGTCGTGAGGCTTAGGCAAATCCTCGACCTCTACGCTAACATTAGACCCGCGAAGAGTATGCCGGGAGTCAGAGCACTGAAGCCCATAGATTTGGTGATAGTCAGAGAGAACGTCGAAGACGTGTACGTTGGAGCCGAGTACAGAATAGGGGACGTGGCGATAGCGCTCAAAGTCATAACCGCCGGCGGAACAGCGCGCGTGGCTAGAGTGGCGGCGAAGTTTGCCAAGAGGCGGCGCGGACGCGTCACTGTGGTCCACAAAGCGAACGTCCTGAGAGCGACTGATGGGCTTTTCCGCGATACCGCTAAGAGGGTGCTCGAGGGAGAAGGGGTCGAGGTAGATGAGATCTACGTCGATACGGCAGCCATGGAGCTAGTGAGGAGCCCCTCCAAGTTCGACGTCATGTTAACGCCGAACCAATACGGTGACATCTTGAGCGACTTAGCTGCTCAGATCGCCGGCGGCATAGGACTGGCTCCCTCGGCGAACATCGGAGACACGAGAGCCCTCTTTGAGCCTGTCCACGGAGCCGCATGGGATATAGCGGGGCGAGGGGTAGCTAATCCTACCGCGATGATCTTATCGACCGCGATGATGCTCGAGTGGTTGGGCTTCGCCAGCGCGTCGAGGGCCGTGTGGGCAGCCGTCGAGAGAGTCCTATCATTAGGGATCTCGACACCCGACTTAGGGGGCTCGGCTAGCACGGCCGAGTTCGCTGAGAAGGTCGCCGCTGCGGTGAGTGCTTTTGCGTAGCTTAGCCCTCTCGATCCTCTCGTCCCATAGCGGCGATCGTAGGGTGGAGCCCGGCGACTTGGTGGTCGCCCGAGTGGACGCGGTCCTGCTCAACGACGTAACTGGGCCCCTCGCGCTTGACGTATTGGAGGAGACGGGCGCACTCGAGGCTCGACGCGATAGGGGGCCCAGGGTCTACGTCGTGTTCGACCACTACGCTCCAGCTCACAACTGGGATGCAGCCAAAAACCACAGAAGACTGCGCTCGCTTTCGAGGATCTGGGGCGCTCGCCTATACGACGTGGGGGCAGGCGTGGCCCACCAACTTTTGGCTGAGGGGGAGGTGAGGCCCGGCGAGCTCGTCGTGGGAGCTGACAGCCACACGATCACATATGGCGCTCTGGCCTCCTTCGCGACGGGCGTGGGGAGCTCCGAGGCCGCCTACGCAGCTGTGACCGGAGAGCTGTGGTTCAGAGCTCCCGAGCCTCTCTTCGTTGAGCTGCGGGGATCCTTCGGGCCGGCAGTGTGTGGCAAAGACTTAGCGCTCTACCTGCTCGGGCTCCTCGGACCGGAGGGGGCGCTCTACAGGTCGATCGAGTTCTTCGGAGATTCTCTGAGAGAGATGAAAATGCACGATAGACTCACCGTCTCAAACATGATGGTGGAGGCCGGCGCGAAGACGGCCATGTTCCCGCTCGATGAGGAGCTGATGAGATATCTGCGAGAGCTCGGGGTCCATGAAGAGTGGTCGGCCGAACTGAGGTTCGAGGGAGGTTCTCGCGATATATCCGTCGAACTTGGAGAGCTCGCCCCCATGGTGGCCGCTCCTCCCTCCCCGACCAACGTCAAGCCGGTCGAGGAGCTCGAGGGGATAGAGGTGGACTACGTCTTCATCGGTAGCTGCACCAACGGACGTTTCGAGGATTTAGCGGCAGCCGCCCGCTTACTCAAGGGCAGGAGAGTGAGAGCCAGACTCTTGGTGATCCCCGCCTCCGCCAGAACTCTCTCCCTCTTGAGCAAGGAGGGGCTCCTCGACATATTTTTGGGAGCTGGAGCCGTGATTGGCGTGCCCGGCTGCGGTCCCTGCTTCGGAGCGCACATGGGAGTAGCGAGCGAGGGAGAAGTTGTAATTTCTACTGCCAATAGGAACTTCCCGGGGCGAATGGGTCCCCCGAGCGCTCGCGTCTACTTGGCGTCCCCGCTTACGGCGGCCGCCTCCGCCGTCGAAGGTAGGCTCGTGGATCCCAGGAGGCTTCTGAGGTGAGCCGCGTTGAGGGTTAGAGGCTGGGCCCTAGTCGTGGGCGACAACATAGACACGGATACGATAATACCGGCCAGGCATCTTCATAGAGCCGACCCGAGCTGGCTAGCCGAGCACGTCTTCGAGGATGCGCCAATGATAAGGAGCGCGTTGCTCTCGCTACATAAGCCTGTCATTATAATCGCGGGGAGAGGCTTCGGCTACGGAAGCAGTAGAGAGCAAGCGGTCCTGGCTCTCAAAGCGGCCGGCGTAGGGGCCGTGATCGCCAGGAGCTTCCACAGAATATTCTTCAGGAATGCTCTCAATAACGGGCTCCCGGCCCTCGAGGCATTAATCGAGGAGGCGGAGACGGGGGCCGAGGTCTCGGTGGACCTCTCGACGGGCACGATATTTATTGGCCCTAAAGAGTTCAGGGCGAAGCCTCTCCCGCAGCAGCTACTTAGGATTCTCGAGGCGGGGGGAATAAAGGAGGAGCTCAGGAGAATGGCGCAGAGAATGGCGAAGCGGGCCTAGGTTGGCGGCCTCAGCGCTATCACCGTAGTCTTCTCGGGGAGATTGTTCGAGTTCACCTCAAGCTCCGAGCTTCCGAGCCTAGCGAAGGGCCACTTGCTCAGCGCGGCGAACTCCTCGAGCCCGCTGAGCGGCAGATTAAGGCCTGTTACTTTATAGTGCATCGGCACGGCAATTTTGGGCTCGAGTAGCTCTATCACGCGAACGGCTTCTCTTGGCCCGATCGTGAACGTGCCTCCGACGGGTACGAAGAGCACCCCCACCCCTCTGAGCTCCTCGACGAGCTCTGGGGACGGGACGTGACCCAAATCCCCTAAGTGTACGAAGTCCACGTCGTCCGCTCTCACCTTGTACACCACGTTGCGACCCCTCTTGGTCCCCATGCTCTCGTCGTGATAGGTCGGGAAGCCTTTCACCGAGATTTCTCCGCGTCGTATCTCCGCTGCGCGCTCCTTGATCACGAGGGCCCCGGGTCTGGCTACGAGCTCCGCGGCATTGTGGTCGAAGTGATTGTGGCTAACGATCACGATGTCCGCTTTGACATTGGGAGCCTTCAGGCCTATGCTCTTGCCATCGTGCGGATCAAACACCACGACGGTTCCGCTCGAGGTCCTCAGCTCGAAGCAAGCGTGGCCGTGCCACTTGACTCGGACCATCGAGCACCACCTCTTTCTCTCTCGAGCCTGCGCGCTTTAAGTCTCGCGAAACGCGCCCGTAGACAACCACCAAAGAATATAATAAACGACGGACGGAGCATCTTTCGAGAAGCGAACATATAAGGTGAACATATATTGGGAGCGTGACGGTAGGCAAAATAGCGCGCGACCTCTACGTGTTGAGGTGTGAGGATCACGAGAAGAGATACTTCGATGCTCTCTGGGAGATCCCAGAAGGCATAACGTACAATTCTTACCTGCTGAGGACTCGGGAGGGCTCGATGCTCTTTGACGGTTGCAGCAGGAGGCTCCTACCCGAGTTCTTGGAAGCCCTGAGAGAGCTCGTCGACTTTAGCGAGCTGAAGTTTGTCGTAGTCAATCACGCCGAGCCGGACCACTCGGGCAGCTTGCCGGAGATAATCAGCCGAGCCGAGAACGCGACAGTGCTGGGGACCGAGGTCGCGCTGGATCTGCTCGACGCGTTCTATGGTGTTAGGGAGAGGGTCTCGGTCGTCTCGGAGGAGGAGTCCATTGAGTTGGGGGGCGTGGAGCTGAGATTCCACCGCGCGCCGTGGGTCCACTGGCCCGACGCTATGGTGACCTATGTGGGAGGGTTCGACGCCTTGATAACGTGCGACTTGTTTGGGGGCTTTTCCATTCCGAGAACTCTGACCGACGTGTCTGACGAAGTGGTCGAAGAATATTTGCCCTTCGTCAGGAAGTACGTTGCCGCGGTGGTCGGCCACTATAGGGACCACTTGGCGAGAGCAGCGGAGAAGATCAGGAGGGCTTATCCGCGAGTGAGCTCGGTGCTCCCGGGCCACGGTCTCTTGTGGCTTAGATCGCCCTCGCGGATCATCGATTACTACGAGAGGTGGGCCCGCGGTGAGGCAGAGCCGGGGAAAGTGACCATCGTGTACGCGTCGATGTATGGGGCGCTCGAAGAGGCCGCGCTGGCGGTCGCCGAGGAGCTCGAGAAGAGGGGGAAAAGCGTTTCTCTCCACATCTTCAACGATGAGCTCCGAGGCGACTTGAGCGAACTGATCTCTGATGTCTCGGACTCCGAGGCTCTTGCTGTGGGGGCCGCGACCTACGAGAACGACGTGCACCCGTTGGCGCGCTGCTTCGTAGATCTCATTGCTCACAAGCTCCGCTTCGAGAGACCGGCCCTCGTCATCAGCTCGTACGGCTGGAGAGGGGCCGCCGGTCGGCTGCTAGCCGAGGCTCTCTCTAAGGCGGGATATAGAGTGGTGGACGTGGTCGAGTTCCGCGGCTCGCTGACCCCTGAGACCCGCTCGAGGCTTGTTGAAGCTGTCGACAAGCTGGTGCGCGCCGTCTCGAGCGGAGTTGAGAAGGAACTGACCAGCAACTCAAGTCGCCTCGGCGAAGCGTAGCTTATTTTCCCGCCCTCTGATGCGTCCAAAAATTTTAACTACTTACATCATTTACAGCTGAATGGTGAGCCTTTGTGAGCTTCCGCGGGAGAGTAGCCATAGTAACTGGTAGCGCCATGGGCATAGGAAAGGCGATAGCGCTGAGACTCGCGAGCGACGGAGCCAACGTAGCTCTCTACGATCTCTCGGAGAGGGTTCGCGACGTTGCAGAGGAGGTAGAAAGCGTGGCGGGAACTAGAGCCCTCGCTTTCGTGGGTGACGTGAGCGTGAGGTCTGAGGTCGAAGAAGCGGTCAACAAGGTTCTAGAGCGCTTCGGGAAAATCGACATACTCGTTAACAACGCTGGCATCTATCCCTTCAAACCTTTCGTTCAAATGAGCGAGGAGGAGTGGGACAAGGTCATGAACGTCAACCTGAAGGGCGTCTTTTATTTCACTAAGGCGGTTCTTCCGTCAATGATGAGCAACAGATACGGTAGGATCATTAATGTGTCGTCTATAGCCGGGAGCGTTATCGGCTTCCCCAATCTGGTGCACTATTGTGCGAGTAAGGCCGCCATCGTCGGCTTAACCAAAGCATTGGCTCTCGAGGTGGCCCCGTACAATATAACGGTGAACGCGATCGCCCCGGGTCCCATAGAGACTCCCGGCACGAGGACCGTATTAGTCGATGAGGAGCTAAAACTGAGCATACTTAAGCAGATCCCTCTCGGCAGACTCGGCGCGCCGGCAGACGTAGCGGAGGTCGCGGCGTTCCTCGCTTCTGAGAAAGCCGGCTTCATTACGGGTCAGCTGTTCATCGTGGACGGAGGTTACTCCGCTCATTAGAGTTCAAGCGCGATAAGATGCGGTCTTATTTGTGGCGCCGGGGGCGGGATTCGAACCCGCGCGGGCGGAGACCCACCGGCTCTCCAGGCCGGCCCCTTGGTCCGCTCGGGCACCCCGGCTCGTTGGCAGTTCTCGCGCGACCGGGATAAAATCGTGCCGCTCAGCGTAAGAGTGAGACCAATTCCTCGGCTTCTTCCAGATCCTTGAAGCTATCTATGCTTTTCCAAAGAGCTCCTGGATACCTAACAGCCACAAGCCTTCCCTCCTCGGCCAGAGCGGGAAGAAGCGTCCTCTCCACGTCGCCTCTCCGAGGGCAGAGTCCCTCCACTACGCTCTTCCTCATGGCGTATAGCCCGGCGTTTATCCAGACGTCCTTTAGCCTGGGCTTCTCGACGAAGCCTCTGACGAGTCCGCTCTCGTCTATCTGCAGGACTCCAAAGGGGCTGGGAAGCTCCACGGCCGCTATCGAGGCTCCGGCCTTAGGCTCGTTGTCGAGCGCTTCGAGCAGCTTTCTCACGTCTATGTTAGTTATGATGTCGCCATTCAAGAGGAGGAACTTCTCCGTATTCACGAGCTCTAGAGCTTTTGCTAGAGAGCCCGCCGTCCCCAGCGGCTCCTCCTCGCGCGAGTACTTGATCTCTACGCCGAAAGCGCTGCCGTCCCCGAAGTACTTCTCGATCGCCTCGGCCTTATAGCCTACGAGCAGCAGGATCCTCCTCACGTCATGCCTCCTCAGGTGCTCGAGCTGCCATTGCAAAATGGGCTTCCCACCGACCCTTATCATAGGCTTGGGTATCGCGTCGGTGAGAGGCCTGAGCCTCTTGCCGAGGCCTCCGGCGTAGATCAGGGCGAGCAAATCGCGCGACCTCGATCTTGTCTCCGGCAACGTGAGCCAAAATTTTTCCCATTAGGACCACGAGAGACTCACGAGGGCTTACGCGGAGTCTCGCCGAGAGAACGACCGAGCGTAGCGCCGCCGGGGGGACTTGAACCCCCGACGACCCGGTCTTCAGCCGGGCGCTCTCCCAGCTGAGCTACGGCGGCCTTTCTCTTCTTCTTAGAGAGCCCTTTTAACCGTAACCGCCGACCCCACTGCGGCAACAGAGAGGGCCGAGGAGAGGGTCCCTTGTCGATAATCTTAGTAGCGAGGTCCCAGGGAGTCGCGCTGGAAAAGCTCGCGGAGGCGTGCGAAATCATAGAGGCTAAAGGGCTTAGATGCGCGCCGTACATTTATGCATTGGAGCCCCCTCTCGACAAGTTCGATTTCTCTAAGGCGCGCTATGACCCGATAAGCTTGCTAGAGCGGGGGAGGAAGAGAATCGGTCTTCGTCAGTATCCTCTGCTGTTGCTGGCGAGCTCTCCGCTCGCTCCGTTGGATGGATTAGCGTGCAGCAGGGAGTTGAGAGCGTGCGCCTGCGGAGCCGAGTTGGGGAGAAAAGAGCTGGAGGAAGTGCTCGAAAAGGCGCTGCGCGCCCTCGGAGTGAGCCCTCAAATCAGCTCTATTTCGACGTAGACGTTCTCTGGGACTCTAATCCTCATTATCTGTCTCATGACCCTTTCGTCCGTGACCACGTCGATTAGCCGCTTGTGAACTCTCATCTCCCACTTCTCCCAATGCTTCGAGCCCTCCCCGTGGGGGAGCCTGAAAACCGGCACCACTATCCTCTTAATCGGCAGGGGGACGGGGCCTCTGACCTTGACTCCGGCCTTCTCGGCGATTGCTTTGATCTCTCTGGTGACGCTCTCGAGCGAGCGCACGTCGGTGCTCCAGAGCTTTATCCTCGCTATCGCCGGCAAGATTTTACTCCCTCGAAAGCTGAGCGCCATTCGCCTCGATCGCGTGCGATTAAGCTTTGACCTGAATCTCGCGTGGCTTGACGTCGAGTGTGACACCTATGCCCACGGTTTTGCCCATGTCTCTTATAGCGAATCTACCAAGGCCCGGGAAGTCGCTGAACCTCTCGATCACCATAGGCTTTATCGGAACGAACTTCGCTACCGCCGCGTCACCCTGCTTGAGGAATTGGGGGCTCTTCTCGACCTCCTTGCCAGTCCGCGGGTCGAGCTTGCTCACGAGCTCCGAAATTCTGCAGGCTACGCTAGCGGTGTGAGCGTGTATCACTGGAGTATAACCCACGGTCACGGCGGAGGGGTGCCAGACTATGAAGATTCTAGCCGTGAACTCCTCGGCCACGGTCGGTGGATTATCGAGGTGACCAGCCACGTCGCCTCTAGCCAGGTCCTGCTTACTCACGCCTCTCACGTTGAAGCCTATGTTGTCTCCGGGCTCAGCCTTCTCGATGGGCTGGTGGTGCATCTCTATGCTTCTCACTTCGCCGACCTTGCCCGGTGGCATGAAAACCACCCTATCTCCCTTCTTGAGGACCCCGCTCTCGACGCGGCCGACGGGCACGGTGCCTACGCCGCTGATGGAGTGCACAGCCTGAATGGGGATCCTAAGGGGCTTGTCGACGGGCTTGGGCGGCACCTTAAGCGCGTCCAGAGCCTCCACGAGCGTAGGACCGTTGTACCACGGCATGTTGAGGCTGCGCTCGATAAGGTTGTCGCCCAGCCAGCCGGAGACCGGTATGAAGGGGACCTTGGATATGTCGTAGCCGAGCCCGCGCATGAACTTGGAGACCGTGTCGACGATCTGCTTGTACCTCTCCTCGCTCCACGGCGGCTCGGTGACATCCATCTTGTTCACGGCCACAATAACCTGGTCTATTCCCATGGTCTTGGCGAGTATAATATGCTCCCTCGTTTGGCCCTCGGGGCTCATGCCAGCCTCGAATTCACCCCGCCTGGCCGAGACCACAAGGAGAGCCGCGTCGGCCTGGCTAGCTCCAGTTATCATGTTCTTAACGAAGTCTCTGTGGCCCGGCGCGTCGATTATGGTGAAGTAGCGATTCTTCGTCTCGAACTTCATGAAGGCCAGGTCTATAGTGAGTCCTCTCTCTCGCTCCTCCTTGAGCCTATCGAGTATCCAGGCAAACTTGAAGGACTCCTTGCCCTTCTTCTTCGCCTCCTCCTCGATCTCGGCCCACTTCTTGGGGTCAACGTAACCGAGCCTGTACAGTATGTGGCCGGTCAACGTGCTCTTGCCGTGATCCACGTGACCTATGATTACTAAATTCAAGTGAGGCTTCTCGCTCATTCGTGCACACCTCGACCGCTGGTCTATCTCACCGAGTCAGCGGGGGATAATGAGAAGCGGACATTTAAAAGTTGTCCCCGCCGCTCTCTCACCTGGAGCTCAGCGCTATCCTCTCTATCTCGTCCTTCCTCGACACCGCGTAGCTCTTGGGATCATTGTTAGCGGCCGCAATTATCTCCTCGGCTAGGCACTCCTCTATGGGCTTCGGGTTGTTGAAGGCACAGTTCCTGGCACCGTCTGTCAGATGCCTCAGGGCTAGGTCGATCCTGCGGAGCGGAGATACGTCGACGGAGACGTGGTATCTTATGCCACCGTACATTATCGTCGTAGTCTCCTCCCGGGGAGCGGAATTCTCAACAGCTCGCACCAGCACCTGAATGGGGTTCTCGCCCGTTGAGAGATAGATCAGCTCGAAGGCCTTCTTCACGATGTTATACGCTAAGTGCTTCTTGCCCATATTTCTACCGTGCCTCATCAGCCTGTTAAGAAGGCGCTCTACTATTGGGACCTGCCCCTTGCCGAATCTCCTGCTCTCGTGCCTTCCTCCTGTGTGCGGTAGATAAACGGGCCTCAGGCAGATGTATTTCTTGAGACTCGGGTCCCTGACTTCTACGCCCTCATAGCTCCACTTCCCGAACAGCTTGATGTCGACCGACTTCAGAGGCGACCCGCTCAAGCGCGCTCCCTCTTAGCTTATCTCGGTGTAGAGGCGATAAGCCGGCTTAATATTTTGGAGGAGAGTCGCTTCGCTGCGGGTCGACTCACGTTCTCGCTGCTTGCTCCTCGGCCAGTCTCTTCAAAACATAAACGGGCTTGTCCGCTATGAAGGCCAGGAAAACGGCGTGGCTCGGTATCATGCGTCTCTCGATGGTCGTCGTTCCATCGGAGAACACGGCCTTAGCCGTGAAAAGCATGGTCTCCCGGTCCAGTTCGTCGATCACTACGTGGGAGAGCTCGCTCGTGAGGACCCTCCTCAGCTCTTCGTGCGCGGCCAGCAGATCGAACACGCTCTCCCTATTTGGACCCGTGAGCCTCCCGAAGACGTGCTCTACCCCCCTGAACGTGTTGATCGCCTCGACTATTTCGAGAGGAACGTGATAGAGCGTTAGAGTGAGCCCCTCCTCGAGATGCAGAACTATAGCTGGAGTGGCCGGGAGTCCGGGGAATATCAGAGCCTCGAGATCAAAGACGCGAAGATAAGAGGAGCTCCTACGAGGACCCTCCCCAAGCGACAAACAGCTTCCTACCGATAAGCTCTTGTGGAGCGGCGATATTAAATTGTTTAAGTCCGCTCGAGCTCCGGTAAGCTATCATCTAACTGGCTTTTGCTTCTTGCCTAGCAGTAGCGCCTTCAGGGAGACCCCGTTGACCATTACTACTTTATATCTGACGCCTGGCAGATCTCCCATGGATCTCCCTCTGCTCCCGCCTATTCCCTCCACAATCACCTCATCGTGCTCATCTATCAGATTCAGCCCTCCGTCCCAAGGCACGAAGGCCGTGACGACCTTCCCGTTCTTGATCAGCTGCACCCTAACGCACTTCCGGACAGCGGAATTAGGCTGTCTGGACTCTATACCGACCTTCTCGAGCACTATGCCCCTCGCCATGGGGGCTCCCTCGAGGGGGTCGACCTTCTCTTTGAGCCTAAGCGCTCTCCTCTTGAACTCCATCTGACTCCATCTGAATTTCTTCCTCTTTCTCCTGAGGTTTCTGGCCGCGTAGAGTCCGAGGGGAGCCTTCTTGCCGGGCACGAGCTCTCACGCTCTCGAATGCGCTCTCGCAAATCAAGAATTATAAAGAATGCCGCGGCCCCGCCGCCCTCATATGATGACCACGTCCTCTACGTCGAAGTACCTCTTCAACAGAAGCCTCGCCTTGTTTATGTTCCTGCCTCCTTTCCCTATGGCTAGCCCTCTATCCTCCGGCTCGACGACAACGTAGAGCGTTTTCTTGCCTGAGGTCTCGATCAACTTCACGCTCTTGACCCTAGCCGGTGCCAGGCTGTTCTTTACGAGCTCTTCGGCTGTCTCGCCGTCCTCAACTATTTTCACGTCTTTGCCTAGCATCTTTCTGAGAGCCTTGACGTTCATTCCTCCCTTACCAATCGCGATGCCGGCCTCTCCGCGCTTGACCACGAATATTACGCTGTTGTCCTCCTCGACGATTATGCAGTCCTTGACGGTGGCGCCGGTTAAGTCTTGAAATAGAGCTATGTATTTCAGCTCTCTAGATGTGAGCTTTATGTTAGGCAATTAAGCCCTCACCGCCTCTTTGGTCTTCTCCTTGGCTCTCTCGCTGAGCGCGAGCTCTACTATTTGAGACTCTCCGGGGTCAACTACTGCTAGCATCTGGACCGGGAAGGGTTTCCCGAGCAATCCTCCCAGCTCGACGCTCGTCCCGTTGAAAAAGAGCAAAGGCGTTCCCGAGAGCTCGGCGTATCGCTCTGCGTCCGATCTCGTCGAGGGATTAGCGTTAGCCGCCACTACAACCACCTTCGCTCTCCCGAGCTTAAGCGCCTTGAGTGAGGCCTTCGTGCCCAGCTCGACTCTGCCAGTATTGTAGGCCGTTTTCAGCTCTCTCTCTAAGCTCGCTCCCAGGCTCACGCTCTCTTCGCCTCCTCGGCCTCGGCTCCTCCCTCCCTCAGCTTGAGGGGCATCATGTAGAGGTCGACTGCACCAGTTCCCATGGGGATGGTCTGTCCCACTATAACGTTTTCCGTGACGCCTCTCAGGCTGTCGCGCCTACCTCGAACGGCCGCATCAAAAAGATACTTCGTGGTCATCTCGAAGGCGGCGCACGCTAGGACGCTGTCTTTCTCGCCGGACACGCCGTGTCTGCCTATCTGCCTGACGCGCCCGGTATGCGTCATTATGTCGGCGACCAAGTAGACGTGTCTCGGGTCTACCTCGAGACCCTGCTCCTGGAGCACGTTCATCATCTCTTCGATGATGAGGTTCCTGGCTGCCTCGATGCCAAGGACCTGCTCCACCTCGTAGATGTTGTTCGTCCTGGTCCTAGTGGGGTCTACTCCCTTCACCTTGAGCGCTTGAGCCAGATTCGAGCCGTCGGTTACCACGACGTACTCGTTCCCGTACTCCGTGGTCCTCAGCTGCACTATGGCTCTCTTGATGCCTCGGACCCCCTTGAGCTTGAGCCCGAGGAGCCTTTCTTTGCGCTTCGCCAATCGAGCCAAGTCGAGCTCTTCGCCGAGCTCGACAAGTATCGTGTGGTCGTCCTCCAAGCGCACCTCGCCCACTTTGGTCTTCTTCACGACCCCGAGCACGTACTCCATCGTTAGTCCCTTGTCTCTCAACATCTCCGGATCTAGGCGGATCCTGATAGCGTTGAGCGCTAGGTCCACCTCGACGTAGCTTGCCACGTTCTCTAAGAGCGTCATCTCGAGCTTTCTCGCCACCTCTAGGGCCTTCTGTAGATCGTGTCTGTGCGCTTCGTCAAGGTACACCTCCATCATTGGCGTCGACGGAGTCCTCCTCGCGTCGACTATCTCGATGAGCCTCGGCAGCCCGAGTGTCACGTTGAACTCCCTAACGCCAGCGTAGTGGAAGGTCCTCAGAGTCATCTGAGTCCCGGGCTCACCGATGGATTGCGCCGCCACAGCTCCTACCGGCTCACCCGGCTCGACGAGACTTGCCACATACGCTTCGATTACTAGATCGACTATTTTCTCAGCTTCCTCTCGCGTGACCTTTTTACCCTTGAGCCTCGCCACAGTCTCCTCGACGAGCTTTTCGGGGATCTTCCCCGAGGCTCTCTCGCGCACTATGCGCTCGATCTCCGCTTGCCCCAAAATTTCCCCGGTCAAGGGTCTCTCACTCACTCCCTCCAACCTATCACTCTATCGATGATCCTCTCCACATTAACCGGCTTGCCATGATCGCTTTTAGAGGGGTCCACTCCGTCTTCCCCATAGACCATTTGCACTATGGTGCCATCGGAGAGCCTGGCGCTACCGTCGTATGTCACGTATATGTCGATCAAAGCGTACATGAGCCTTCTCTGCATGTAACCGCTCTGGCTTGTCCTTACAGCCGTGTCAACTAGACCCTCACGTCCTCCAGCAGCGTGGAAGAACATCTCCAGCGGGTTCAACCCGTCGGTGAAGCTCGAGTAAACGAAGCCGCGGGCTGCCGGCGAGATGTCGTTCGCCTTGAAGTGCGGCAGGACTCTACCCCGGTAGCCTCTGCTTATTCTCTCGCCTCTGACGGACTGCTGACCGAGCGTCGCGCTCATCTGCGTCAAGTTGAGGATATTGCCCCTAGCTCCCGTCCTGGCCATTACGAGGGCGTTGTTAAAGATGTCCAAGTTCTCGGCGGCGATCTCCCCTGCCGCGTCTCGCGCCTTGCTGAGTCTCTCGATTATCTTGAGCTCCAGAGTTTCACTCAGCGTTCTACCCGGCAAGGGCTCTAGCCTTCCGCTCTCGTAGTCCTCTAAGAGCTTCTCCACGTCGCGCTCGGCCTCCTCTAGCTTCTCTCGAATGCGGGCCTTGACGGGTTGCTCCACCTGAACGTCCTCGAAGGTCATGGTGAAGCCGCTTTTCTCGGCAAAGAAGATGAACGTCTTGAAGACTCTGTCGAGGAACTCTCTAGCAGCCCCGGACCCGTATTCCTTAACCAACCAATGCACTATGTTCTCAGGCTGCTGAGCGCCTATCGTCTTCTTATCGAGCACCCCCACGAGGAGTTTCCCCTTTTTGATCAACACGAAGGAGTCGTTCAGGCAGTCTTCGTCAGTGCATCTCAGCTTCCCCGCGCTCACCGACGCTCTGCCTCTGAATATGAAGTCTGGAGGCAGGAACAAGCTGACCAGCTGCTTCCCCGTCCAGAACTCGCGCGGTGAGAAGATAGCCGGCTCGGGCAGTTCGCCATCGTAGCCTGTGACCGACAGGATGTCCATAACCTGTTCCCTCGTCAACACCGTTGATTTCACGGTCAGAAGGTAAGCTCCGCTGATGTAATCCTGGAGCCCCCCAATGATCGGGCCTCCATATCTTGGTGACTGTATGTGCTTTTCCACGAGCATGAGCTCTTTGGCCTCAGCTCTCGCTTCCTCGGTCTGGACCACGTGGAGGTTCATCTCGTCGCCGTCGAAGTCTGCGTTGTAGGGCGGACAGACGAGGAGGTTAAGTCTGAAGGTCTTGCCCGGCAGCACCTTGACTATGTGTGCCATGATGCTCATTCTATGGAGGGTAGGTTGCCTATTGAATAGCACCACGTCGCCGTCCATCAAGTGACGCTCGACCACATAGCCTGGGGCTAAGGAACTGGCGAGAGCCTTCCTGTCCTTGAAGAACCTTAGATCCACTCTCTTCCCATCGGGTCTTATGATGTAGTTGGCGCCCGGCCAGCGCTCCGGGCCATTCATAACGAGCCTCCGAGCCTCGTCGATGTTCCACGGGGTCACGACCATTGGGACCGTGAGGAGTTTCGCCATTTCCTCTGGGACCCCGACCTCGTTTATGCTGAGGTTGGGGTCGGGCGAGATGACCGTCCTGGCGGAAAAGTCGACGCGCTTGCCCGAGAGGTTCCCCCTGAACCTCCCCTCTTTGCCGCGTAGCCTCTGCGCCAAAGTCTTGAGGGCCCTGCCGGACCTGTGGCGCGCCGGTGGTATGCCGGGCACCTCGTTGTCTATGTACGTGGTCACGTGGTACTGGAGAAGCTCCCAGAGGTCGTCTATTACAATAGGGGGCGCGGCCGCCTCTATGCTCTCCTTGAGTCTCAAGTTGGCTCTTATTATGTCGACGAGCTTGTGCGTTAAGTCGTCCTCAGATCTTATGCCGGTCTCGAGCAATATGCTGGGCCTCACCTGAGCGGGGGGGACCGGCAACACAGTGAGGACGAACCACTCGGGCCTGCTCTCAGACGCGTTAATTCCGAGAAGCCTCAAATCGCTGTCTGGTATGTTGGCGAGCCTGGCGCGAATCTCATCGGGGGCGAGCTTCCTCAGCCCCTTTTCGCTTTCCTCGTAGAAGTGTGAGGGCTTCTCGAACTTAACCTTCAAGTGGGGAGCTCCGCAGTGAGGACAAGAAGGAGCAGAGAAAGCTTTGTTCTTGACCTGCTCGTGTAATCTGGGGACAAGTCGCGGTATGTATTTCTCGAGCCTATCGAGGAGGTCGAGATACTTCTCGACGAGATCCTGCGACAAGAGCAAGCGCCCACACTTAGCGCAAGTGGCGCGTAGTAAATCGTATATGTGTTTCACGAAGCCCACGTGGATGACAGGCTTTGCCAGCTCTATGTGACCGAAGTGGCCGGGGCAAGTCTGTAACGCGTTTCCGCAAACGGGGCACTTCTGTCCCGGCTCTATGACTCCAAGCCTCGGATCCATGACGCCGCCTTGGATTGGCATGCCGTCCTCATCGTAGGTCTCCGCCGTGATCACTTGAACTCTGCTCATCTTCCTTATGTCGGACGGCGAGAGCACGCCGAGCCTGATGCTGCTTACCACTTTCTTCGAGGGAGAGCTCATTGTTCAGGCACCTCTCTCGTACGGGTCAACAAGCTCCAGCCTTGGAGCTATTCCCATGCTCATTAGCTCCTGCAGAAGCAATTTGAATGCGTAAGACATCTCGACCGGGTATAGTTCGCCTTTGTCCTCGTGGATCGGACAATAGGGTCTATTTTTGTTCCTATCGTACCACCCAATCAGCCCGCATTTAACGCAAACGTAGACAATGGTTCTGTCGCTGTTGTCGAGGAGTCTCTCCTTGAGAACCATGGCTGTCCCGTGACCGACCAACGCGTCTCTCTCCATCTCTCCGAAGCGCAGGCCGCCCTCTCTCGCTCTGCCCTCGGTGGGCTGCCTCGTGAGCAGCTGGACCGGTCCGCGCGCTCTCGCGTGGAACTTGTCCGCCACCATGTGGTGTAGCCTCTGATAGTACACCACGCCTATCAAGACGGGCTGACCCAAGAGCTCGCCGGTTCTCCCATCGTACATCAATTCGCGACCGTCTGGGGAATAGCCTCTGCTCAGGAGCTTCATTTTGATCTCCTCGATGGGCTCTTTAGAGAAGGGGCTAGCATCTATCGTCCTCCCCTGGATAGCCGCGAGCTTGCCTGATATCGCTTCGAGGAGCTGACCGAGCGTCATTCGAGAGGGGAAAGCGTGGGGATTGATGATGATGTCGGGGACTATGCCCTCCTCGGTGTAGGGCATATCATATTGAGCAAAGACCATTCCGATCACGCCCTTCTGTCCGTGCCTCGACGCGAACTTATCTCCTATCTCCGGGATCCTGTAATCTCTCACTCTCACCTTGACGAGTTTGTCTCCCTCTTGCGTCTCGGTTATGAGCACCGCGTCGACGACTCCCTTCTCGCCATGCCTCAAGCACACCGAGGCGTCCCTCCTCGCCGTAGCACCGAAGCCGGCCTCGCGGAACTCCTCGAAGAATCGCGGCGGGCTGGTCTTACCAACCAGCGCGTCTCCTCCGGAGACCTCGACCTCCGGCGATATTATGCCATCGGGGTCGAGCTTCCTATAGTACTCGAGTCCTCTATAGCCTCGCACACCCGGCTCAGGGATCTCGATACGGTCCTCCTGGCCTCCCGGATACTTTCTCTCTTCAGCCACGTATAGCCTGAAGAATATAGACCTCATGAAGCCTCTATCTATGCTTGATTTATTAAAGATAAGCGCGTCTTCTATGTTGTAACCTGTAAAGCTCATCACCGCAACGATAGCGTTCTGCCCAGAGGGTCTGCTGTTGTAGCCTATAACGTCGAGGGCTTTGGTTTGAACGAGAGGCTTTTCAGGATAGCAGAGGAGATGGGCTCTCGAGTCCGTTCTAACTGGGAAGTTCGCGGCATAGAACCCCAGAGCCTGCTTGGCCATGGTGGCTTGGTAAACATTGCGCGGAGACTGATTGTGCTCGGCGTAGGGTATAGTCTGAGCGGTCACGCCTAAAATCGAGGCGGGCCAGAGCTCCAGGTGCGTGTAGCTCGAGTCCTCGAGCAGATCTTCTAGCTTCACCGCTACGTAGATGTTCTCTTCCTCTTCGGCGTCCACGAACTCTATCTTACCCTCTCTGACGAGATCCGAGAACTTCTTCTCCCCCTTCACTAGACTCTCGATGTCGCTCTTCGTCACGAGGGGCTTACCGTTCTTAACTATTAGGAGGGGCCTCTGTATTCTTCCTGCGTCGGCGTTGACGTAGACCTCGCGCACGTAATCCGTGGTATAGACGGCCACGTTGACCTCATGAGATATTGCTCCTCTCCTCCTCAGCTCTCTCAACTTCTGAGCGAGACTCTCGCCGTCCTCCACGTAGCCGATCAGCCTGCCGTTGAGGAAGACCTTATAATAGCTCGATAGGTCGAGCTCCCCGCTCAGATGTTTATCTAAGGCCTCCTGTACCGGGATGACGCCCTGCTTGTAGAGCCTCGATTCTAGGGCCTTCTCATTTACCCCCACAGTTATATTCACGAGGAGCGCGAGGTTCTTGACGAGCCCGCAGTTCGGGCCCTCCGGGGTCTCGAAGGGACACATTCTGCCCCATTGAGTCCCGTGGAGGTCTCTGGCCTTGAAGTGAGGCTGCGCTCTACTGAGAGGGGACACAACGCGTCTAAGATGACTAAGCATACTCATCCAGTTTGTCCTGTCTAGGAGCTGACTCACTCCGGTTCTCCCGCCGACCCAATTGCCCGTGGCCAGAGCGTGCTTCAGCCTCTCGGTTATCACGTCAGGCCTCACGACAGACGATACCCTGATCCTTCTATTTCTCGCCATCACTTTCTCGGTCTGATACTTCATGTCTCTCACAAATTGCCTGAACGCTACTCGGAACAACGTAGCGAGGAGCTCGCCAGCCAACTTCAACCTCTTATTAGCGTAGTGGTCTCTGTCGTCGGGCTCTCTCCTACCCAGCGCGAGGTCTAAGAGCCTATCCACCATCTGAGCTAAGAATAGAGCCTTGACGTGTCTGCTGGCGGGTTTTGTCCCCAAGTGCGGGAAGAGATATTTGTCCACTACGTTTTTGGCCCTCTCGATTCTGACCTCTCTCGGCTGACCGATGACCACCTTGGACCCAATGTAATCGAGGGCGTCCTCCTGCGTTGCTATGGCTCGAGCCGCCTCGAAGCTGGGGAGGAGTAAGTTGTGCTTTTCGGGGTCGAACGAGACCATGAGCGCGATGTCTCTATCCTTGACGACTCCGAGCGCTCGCATTAACACGACGAAGGGCACCTTCGTGGGAACTCCGCCGAAGCTCACGTGGAGAGTGCCATCTCGGTACCTGTCTACAATGACGGGGGTCCTCTGCGAGCCCGTGCTCGATACCACCTTCGCGGTATGCAACACGTTGGTTCCCGGTTTGCCTTCATCGACAAGGACCCTGTTGGCTACCATGTCCTCCTGGGCCACGATTACCCTCTCGCTCCCGTTCACTATGAAGTACCCGCCTGGGTCCTCCGGATCCTCGTTGATCGCGATCAGCTCGTCGGGCCCGAAATTGCTGGTCGGGTCAAGCTTAGACTTCACCATGATCGGGAGGTCGCCAATGTAGACCCTCTCCTTCGAGGTCTCCACGCCGTTCTCCACGAGGGTTATCTCGAGGTACATGGGAGCGGCGTAAGTCAGATTCCTCGTCCTCGCCTCGAAGGGTGTTATCTCCGTCTCGGATCCGTCGATCTCGCGCACGACTGGCCTCAGGACCTCAATTTTCCCGAGCTTGAACTTTACTCCGGGTATCTCGGTCTCTATCTCCGCATGCTCATCGATTATCTCTTGGAGCATTGCGTCAACGAATCTGTTATAGGAGTCCAGGTGCTGCCTGGCGAGCCCGTATTCCTCAATGAAGCTGCGAGCGAGGATCCACCTGTCGTTGTCGTCAATGAGGTCGGGAGCGGCGCTGGCCACGAAGCTCTCACCCCACCACAACGAATCTATATACCACTATGGGACCTCCCGTCGTTCCTCTCCTCACGATCTTGACCAACTCGCCCGGCCTGGCCCCGACGGCGCGGGCCGCCGGGTCGCTCGCTTTTATGAGAGGGAGCTGAGTCGGCTCAACCCCCAATTCTCTCAACACTCGGGGGACCTCATGGAGAGGCACGCGCTCGTGCTTAGGGACGAGCCTGTGGTCTAGCACGTTAAACTTCGAGCCTGAAGGCATGACGCTCCTACCCTTCCTGCTCTCACTTCGCGAAAACGTCGCCGTTCGAGGCTTTAAGCTCGCCTCCGTTTACCGATTAAAAGCTTTAGTCCCGCCTTCTCGCGAGGGTAGCTCTCGAAAACGCTGATACTCGGAGAAGAGGCGGGGCCACGGACTTCCTCGTGAGAGGAGGGCCCGCGCAGAGCTAGTGCCGCGGCCGGGATTTGAACCCGGGTCACGGGCTCGAGAGGCCCGCATACTTGGCCGGGCTATACTACCGCGGCTCGGTCTCTCCTGCGGTCTCGGGCGATTTAAAAGATTGCGAAGTCGCCCCTCTTCTCTTAACTCCTATGAGGAGGCGCTTGCCATCGATGTCCCACTCGACGACGTGAGCGCCGTCGGGGGGGCGACCTCCATACGTCAAGCTCACGGCTCTCGTCTCCTCTTTCACATAGCGTTCCCATCTTTTGGCTGCTTCGAGCAGCTCTTCGTCACCTTCTACCCATAACTCTATGTACTCTTCTACGTTGAGAGCTAGCTGCTTGCGCGTATGCTGGACTCGCCTCACAAGCTCCTTCGCTAGACCCTCATAGAGCAGATCGAGTGAGAGTCTCGCGTCGATTGCCAATTCGTAGCTCGCACTAGAGCACGCGACGTATCCGCCGGAGGACTCCAAGATTCTCAGCTCTTCGAGACTCACCATGGCGAGCTCCTTAGCGTTCGCGAGCTCTCGAAGAATATCGCTCATTAGGTGGACGGCGCTGCGAGCCTCGTCGGTCTTGGGGGCTACTACGACTCTGGATATAGGCTGGCGGAGCTTCAGTCCGGCCCTCGCTCTCAGGGCGAGGACGTCCTCGACCATCGCTCTCACTATCTCCGCGGACTTCTCGAGCTCCTCGTTCACGTACTCCCCCGGTGCCTCCTCGAGTCTCTCCAAGTGTATCGATTCCTTGGAATTTGAAACGAAGGGTCTGACGAAGTGTTGATAGAGGTACTCGGTCATAAATGGCAGGAATGGTGCGGCCATCAGGAGCCAGCCTTTCAGGACAGTGTAAAGCGCGGCGTAGGCGGCGAACTTGTCCTTGGACTCCCCCTCGGTCCACACCCTCCGCCTGATGATCCTTACATACCAATGGCTCAGGTCTTCGACTATGAATCTCCTCAGCTCCCTCACAGCCGCGTGCAACTCGTAGGCCTCCATATTCTCGATGTATCTTCGAAAGAGTCTGGCGTATCTCGAGAGCAACCAGAGATCCTCGACTTTCATGTGTTGCCTGAGCTCCTTGAGCGTATGGACCTCGGGGTCGAAGCCGTCCAGCGACATGTACGTGGCGGCGAAGTTGAACACGTTCCAAGCCACCGTCAGATCACGTCTCGCCTGCTCGAGCGATCTATACGAAAACCTCAGGTCCTCCCACAGAGTGCTCTGGAGGAGCCAGAGGCGTATAGCGTCTCTGGGGTACTTGGTTACCAGTTCCTCGAACTCGACGTAATTGCCCAAACTCTTGTGCATCTCACGCCCTTGCTCGTCGAGGAGGAAGCCATGCACCAGCACCGCCGAGTAGGGCGCGGCGTCCAGAGCTAACAGCCCGCTCCTGAGAAGGCTGAAGAACCATCCTCTTACTTGGTCGTGCCCCTCGATCACCAAATCGACCGGAGCGAGCCCCCTCCACGTCTCTCCGCCGGGGGGTTCGCCCAGGCTAGCGAAAAATGCTATGCCGCTATCGAACCACACATCCGCCACGTCGGGGGTACGCTTCATTCGGCCTCCGCAAACGCTGCAGGTGAGTGAGACCCGGTCTATCCACGGCCTGTGGAGGTCGCTCGGCGCTTCTCCTCCTAGCTCCTCGAGCTCTCTCCTGCTCCCAACCACCGCGATTTGACCGCATCTCTCGCACACCCATATTGGAAGCGGGATGCCCCAATACCTCTGCCTACTGATCACCCAATCCCGCAGCTCAGCTAAGAGGTTCTCGAATCTGCTCCTGGCCCATTCGGGGATCCACCGGATCTTCCTGGCCTCCTCCAGGAGCCTGTCCTTGATGGCGGTGACGCGAATCACCCATTGCGTCGAAGCGCGCAAGAGTAGAGGGCTCTTGCACCTCCAACAAATGGGGTACCTGTGTCTGATCTTCGATGCGTGGAGAAGTGCGCCGCGTCTTTTGAGCTCCTCGAGTATCTTGTCGTTGGCCTCCTCTCGGAAGTGCATTCCCCGGAAAATCCCGGCGTCCTCGCTCATGCGCCCTCTCTCGTCGACTAGCGAGACGACCGGTATATTCAGCCTCGAGGCCACTTCGAAGTCCACGTCGCCGTGGCCGGGAGCGGCGTGCACCAAGCCCGTGCCCTCGTGGGCCGATACCGCCTCTGCGGCCATGACCACGACGTGGTAAGGCTTGAGGAGTTGCTGCGCGTCGACGACGTCTTCCAGTGGGTGCTCGTAGCTGAAGCCTTCGAGCGAGGTACCCGGGAACCTCTCAATAACCTCGTAGGGGACTCCGATTTCCTTCATCACTTCTTCGACTCTCTTCTCCGCCAAGATCAGGATCTCGTCTCCGACTCGCACGCGCGCGTAGTCGAGATGTGGGCTAGCCATCACGAAGGCGTTGGCCGGCAGAGTCCAGGGAGTGGTCGTCCATACTACTAAGTACTCGTTCGATTTCGATGTACCGCGCACTTTCAGCTTGACGTAGACCGAGGGATCCTCGAGCTCCGCGTATTCTGAGACCTCGTAGTCCGCGAGCGTGGTCTCGCATCGTGGGCACCAGTGCACCACTCTCAACTCGCGACTCAGGAGGCCTCTCTCCCACGCTTTCTTTATGAGCCACCAGCCGCTCTCTATGTACTCGTTTCTGTACGTTACGTAGGGGTTTTCCCAATCGAACGAGGATCCTATGTCCTCGAACTGCCTCGTCATGTAGGCGATGTTCTCGTCAACGAGGCTTCTACACAGCTTCACGAAGTTCTCTATTCCGACCCGCTCCTCGATTTCCTTCTTCGATTTGAGCTTCAGACTCCTCTCGACGAGCACTTCTATCGGGAGGCCGTGCGTGTCGTAGCCGGGCTTGTTCCAGACGTCGAATCCTCTCATCCTCTTGTACCTAAGCACGGCGTCTTTGATGACCTTGTTCCAGACTGTTCCGAGGTGTATGCTCTTGGCCGAAGCGTAGGGGGGCCCATCGAGGAAGTAAAACTTCGGTCCTCTGCCCTTGTATTTGAGCTTCTCGTAGAGGCTTATCCTCCTCCAGAAGTCTTTCACTTCTCTCTCGATTGCCGAGGGGTCGTAGCTTGCTCCAGGCTGCCAGGAGAGCCTCATGTTATTCTCCCCGCGGAATCGCCGGCTACGATGGGGGCCGCCTGTGGTACTCCGTGAAGAGAGCTTATTAGGTTTCTAATTTGAGGTATTATTCGAAAAGTGGCGAAATCCGCAAGCATAGTATAAAAACTGGTAGTTTATTTTAACGGGCTATCTCGCGCTCCGAGAGGAAGATTTCTTCGCGGCTGCTGCGTTCCACGTAGCGAGCAATGTATCTTCTAGGCTTCAATCTCTCCAATAGGAGATTGAATCCTCTTAGCGGGTCCGTGTGGGCTCCGCAGGTGTATATGTCCACGGTAGCGTAACCATACTCTACCCATGTGTGGAGAGCCAAATGGCTCTCGGTGACCAAAACGAGTACACTGACTCCTCCCTTCTTACCGCCGAAGGACCACGCGTGATGCTCTACCACCTTAGCTCCCGTGAGCTCCGCCGCCTCGAGCATTAATCTCTCGAGGAAATCTTTGTCGCCTAGCAGCTCGCTATTTATCCCGTAAAAGTTTCCGTATAAGTGCTTCCCGATTACGCCGTTATTATCCTCCTCTTTAGTCGTGCCTTCTCCACTAGAGCTCTGGGCCTCGGCCACTCCGAGCTAATTCCTCCGAGAGGGATTTACCTAGTATCTCGACGGCAGTAGCGTCGGTATTTAAACTTGAGCCCCTTTGCCCGCCTTTTTCTCTTCGAGCCAGGCCTCCTCAATTATGAACTCTCCTCTCTCGCCCCACGCCACCGCATATCCCCTCACGTTTAGCTTGGCCCGCATGAGAGGAGCACTGAGAACTAGCGTCTCGGCTTCTCCTCCCTCGAAGCTGGGATCGAAGCCCCATCTCTCTGAGAGTGACTCTATTTCCTCGGCGGTCTTCAAGTCCACTGGTGTTCCCAGCAATCGGGCCGGCATGCCCGCGGTCGAGATCTTGGTTATAATGAATCTCACGCCGCACTCGATGAGCTCTCTCAGGTATCCTCCGCCTCCTCTGAGCCACAGAGGAGCCTTGATTTTCAGCCCTATCGCGAGAGCCGCTTGAGAGAACTTCATCAATTGGTAGCTCGAGCGCAGTGCCCCCGCGACGACGTATTCTCCCCCGAGCTCTCTCGCGCACTCGCGCAACGCCTCCTTTAACGAGGGTAGGTCGTCGCGGACCCCCTCGACCAAGCAAACGCGCATCGAGTACGCGCGGCCAAGAAGTTGGAAGAGTCGCGGCTCGGTGTAGTGGAAGAGAATGGAGTCGCGCGAGGCCGGCACCACGCAGCAGAGCCCCGTTATCTCGTATCCGCTCGCGTGAGCCACGTGCAGCGCGTACGTGCTGTCCTTGCCTCCAGTGAACAGGACAAAGGCCATTTCCGCGGGCGCTCCAGCACATCAACTGACGCAAATAAAAACTGCGATGAAGCTCTTATTTAGCTAGCGCGCTGGTCCGGCTAAACGGTGAGGATGAGTGCGGGACGGCGGAGCCGAGGCGAGCCCGAGCGGCGAACTAGGATCACCTGTAGCCTACGTGGTCGAGGAGAAGGGCCTCAAAGTGTATAGGCTGGTCGAGCCCTCCGCCGCGACGAGCCGCGCCTTATATCACGGAGAGGGTGTCGGGAGGAGGGTCTTCCTCGAGATATTGGGTCAGGTCGCCTCGCTGGCCACGAAGAGAGTGCTCCCGCGCTCCTTGTTGGGGGGAGTCAGCGTAGTCGGTGAAGAGAGCAGAATAGATTTCTTTGCGTACGACGCTAACCTAGACAAGAGCGTCGCCGACAAGATAGCAGAAGAGACGCGCTCGATTCTCTCCTCGGGCGAGGCTCTCTTCCAGGTGATACCGAAAGAGGAAGTCCTGGAGAGGTTGAAGCAAGCCGGAGAACCCTTCCTCTATAAGAGGGCGCGAGAGGCGACAGGCCCTCTGCTCACCTTAGTGCGCTGTGGCGAGTCGGTCGGCTTCTCGGAAGAGCTCATCGATGGGCGCGCGAGCTACCCCAACTCCGTCGTAACGGCGTCCAATGTCAGCAGAGTGCATTGGCTCGGCGAGGCGACGGGCATTATCATGGAGAGAGTGCACCTCACGGGTTACCCTAGCGCCGCAGACGAGAAGCTGTACGAGCAGCGCCTCGAGGAGATCAGAGCGCGCGATCACGTGGAGCTGGTCCGCAGAATGGACCTCTGCGTCTTCGAGCAATCGGTAGGAGCTGGGCTCGTGCTATGGGCTCCGGCCGGGGCGACCATGAGGAGGACCATCGAAGAGTACCTCTACAGACTACACATGCTCAGAGGCTATCAGCCCGTGGTGACGCCACACGTAGTCGCGGCCGACCTCTATAAGGTCAGCGGTCACCTGGAGCTCTTCCGCGAGAACATGTTCGTCTTCGAGCACGAAGGCAGAACTCACGTGGTCAAACCGATGAACTGTCCGCTCCACATAGCCATAGTCAAAAGGAAGAGGTGGAGCTACAAAGATCTGCCTCTGCGCTACTTCGAGCTGGGGACGGTCTACAGATTCGAGCGGGGAGGGACCCTCCACGGCCTGGTCAGGGTCAGAGGCATGACTCAAGACGATGCCCACATCTTCGCTCGCGAAGATCAGATCGAGGAGGAGGTAGAGCGCGTCCTCGACCTGCTCCAGGAGGTCTACGAGGCCTTCGGAGTGACGGAGTACTTCTTCAAGCTGAGCCTCAGAGATCCCTCGAGTCTCTCGAAGTACCTAGGAGACGAGGAGCTTTGGAGAGAGGCCGAGAGAGCCCTCGAGGCTGCGCTCAAAGCCAGAGGAGCCAGCTTCTCGATCGACCTTGGCGGGGCGGCATTCTACGGACCGAAGATCGACGTGGTTCTCCGCGATTCTCTTGAGCGAGAGTGGCAGTGCGGTACGATACAGTTGGACTTCAATCTGCCCAGAAGATTCGGCCTCACCTACACGGACGCGAGCGGGGGCGAGCGCTACATGGTAATGATACACAGAGCCCTGATAGGTACTATAGAGAGGTTCGCCGGGATACTGTTAGAATATTACGCTGGCAGAGTGCCGCTATGGGTCGCGCCGCTCCAGGTAGCCATATTGCCCGTGGAGGAAGAAAACGAAGAGCAGCTCTCCTACGCTAAGCATGTGGCCGAGGAGCTCAAAGCAAGGCGGGTGAGGGCAGAGGTCTTCTCCGAGGGGAGGCTGAGCGCGAGGATTAGGGCCGCTAGGTCCTCTCGAGTTCCCATGATAGCTGTAGTAGGAGAACGTGAGGTCTCGAGTAGGACTCTGTCGGTGACCAGGATAAGGTACGGTGTGGACGAGAGAAGGCGCTACGCGCCTAGAGAGGAGAGATTCGAGGCGACGCCGGAAGAGTTAGCCTCAATGATCATAGAGGAGACGAAGCGTGCCACGCGAGGAGTCATGCCGTGAAGGTCCGTACTTTGACCGGCATCGTAGATGCGCACACCCATGCAATCGAGTACACAGAGGAGGACTGGAGAAAAATAGAAGAGCTCTCGCCGCTCCTGATAGTCTCCGTTGGGGAGGACCTGGAGAGCTCGAGGAGGAGCGTGGAGTTAAAAGAGGAGAGACCCTTCGTCCTACCATGCGTTGGGGTGCACCCGTGGAGAGTTTCCGATGTGAGCCTCAGCGAGGTTAAAGCCGTTAAAGAACTGGCGGAAGACCTCGGGGTCTCGTGCATTGGAGAGGTAGGGCTGGACACAAAGTTCGTCCCGGAGACTCTCGAGAGGCAGAGAAGGGTCTTCGCGGAGTTGGTGGAGTTGGCTGAGGAGCTAGGCGCGGTCCTCAACGTACACGCGGCCGGAGCTTGGCGTGAGGTCCTGGAGTTCCTGGAGAGGTCGGAGATCGAGAGGGCGGTGTTCCACTGGTACACGGGGCCTATCGATCTACTAGAGAGAGCGGTCGAGCGAGGATTCTACTTCTCGATCAACGTAGCGGCGAGGCTTCAGGAGAGACACAGAGCAGTTGCCAAGGCAGTGCCACTCGATAAAATCCTCACCGAGAGCGATGGGCCCTACGAGTACAGAGGCGCGAGGCTGAGCACAACCATGATACCAGACCTCGTGAGCCTCCTAGCCGAATTACGGGGCGAAGACGAGGCGACGCTAGTTGATGCGGTCAGGCGGAACGCGAGGAGGCTCTTCGGATAGGGGGCCCGAGGTTCTCGGCGCTCTGCGCACTTAAATCCACTCGGCCTACAATCGGCGGAGGAAGTTCGAGACCGGGAGAGGAGCGAGGCGCTTGAGCTTAAGAGAAGAGCCCCTGATCGTAGCTACATCCGATATACACTCACCGCGCTACTTAGCGATATGGCGGGACGCTCTATTGGAGGTGTGCGATTCTAGGAGGAGCTTCGTTTTGATGATAGCCGGGGATATCGTAGATCGTGGAAGAGCGGAGGCAGCAGAGCTCGTGGAGAGGGTGCTTCGCGAATGCAAGTCCGCGACCAAGATCGTCGGAGTATTCGGCAATGACGACTTCGTTGAGACGAGAGAAGCGATCAGAGCCGCGACGCCCAGCGTCTTGTGGCTCGACGACGAAGTGGCTTCGGTAGAGCTTGGTGGATTGAGGCTCGATGTTCTGGGTTCCACCGGAATACTGGACGAGCTCACGAACTGGCAGTCGAGGAACGCGCCGTGGCTGGCGGAGGTCTATAGCAAGAGGCTAGAGATGTTGAGGGACTTCTCTCTAGCACCTCGGAGGGTGGGGACTTTCAGGGTGGTTCTCTTTCACTATCCCCCTACCACCAAGACCCTGATAGGTGAAGCCAGATGGGCGTGGCCCCAGATGGGGTCGAGAGCCGCAGAAAAGGTCATATCGGACGGAGAGGTCGATATCGTGGTCCACGGGCACGCCCACAAGGGCAAAGTGCCCGTGGCTCGGATCGGCAAAGCGGTGGTCTACAACGTCTCTTTCCCCGCCATAGGCGGGGTCCGGGAAATAGTCCTGAGGCGTCAAACCACACTGGAACAGCTCGAGGAGGGGGAAAATTAAGCGCCAGCGCGCGTACCTAGGCCGGAGAGGCGTAGAGCAGTAGGCGGAGAGGAGCGTGCCATCGTGACGGATCGGGTCCTCTCTCGCGAGTTGGTGGAGTATCTCTCGAGGCTAAC
Organism: Fervidicoccaceae archaeon; assembly: GCA_038878695.1. Taxonomy (NCBI): domain Archaea; kingdom Thermoproteati; phylum Thermoproteota; class Thermoprotei; order Fervidicoccales; family Fervidicoccaceae; species Fervidicoccaceae archaeon. The sequence goes on along the minus strand of JAVZVD010000001.1, from coordinate 416,311 downwards.
TCTCGTAGAGCTCGAGCCGAGGGAAGTCGAGAGACTGCTAAGCGAATTGGAGATTTTGATAAGCTACATAAACGACGTCCTCTCCATCGATGTGTCAGATTCGTCGGAGCTCCTCTACGTAGGTGGCTCTGGCGAGCTGAGAGACGACGAGCCTGAGCGCGAGGAGCTTCTAGAGCCTCTGCGCAACGCCGAGGTGGAGGCCGGATTCGTCAAGGCCCCAAAGGTGGTGATCGAAGACTGACCCTTTACGAGAGAGTAGTAGATTTCGTTAGTGAGGCCGAGAGAGGTTCGGCGGATCCTCTGGCTCTCCTCGAGAGGTCTCTCGCGAATATAAAGAGACTAGACCCCCAGATCAACGCCTTCATAACGATCGATGGGAGCGCGTTGGAGGATCCACCGCGCGTTCGCGGACCTCTACTTGGGGTCCCGATAGCCCTTAAAGACAACATAGCCACGATGGGGCTCAGGACCACCTGCGCCAGCCGAGTCCTCGAGGACTTCGTGCCATCATATGATGCCACTGTCACGAAGAGATTGAAGGCCTCCGGCGCCATCGTCATCGGCAAAACCAACATGGACGAGTTCGCCATGGGGGCTCTGGGTACTACGAGCGCTTTTGGGCCCACTAGGAACCCGCTCGATCTCTCGCTGTCTCCCGGCGGCAGCAGCTCCGGTAGCGCTGCGGCAGTCGCGTCCGGCATGGTGCCTGTGGCTCTGGGTAGCGATACGGGCGGTAGCATAAGGCTCCCCGCCGCGTGGACCTTAACCTTCGGGCTGAAGCCCACTTTCGGGCTCGTCAGCAGGTACGGTCTAGTGTCGTACGGCGAGAGTCTGGAGCAGATAGGACCTATGGCTGCCAACGCGAAGGACCTGGCACTGCTTATGTCCGTCATCGCCGGTCGAGACTCGAGGGACGCTACGTCTCTCGACGCCGATCTTAAAGCTGAGTTCCTCAAGGTCGCTTTCTCTGAGCCGTCTCCCGATGCCCTGGAAGGGCTCAGACTCGCTGTGATACGCGAGCTGGTCGAGCACCCTCAGGCCGACGAGGACGTGATCAGAGGATTCTGGAAAGCTCTAGACGAGCTCTCCTCCGAGGGCGTGAAGATAGACGTGGTGGAGTGCCCGCTCGTCCTAAAGGCTCCACAGATCTATTACGTCATTGCTTTCTCGGAGGCCAGCAGCAACCTCGCCAGGTATACCGGGGTCTTATTCGGCAAGAGGGTCGTGCCTCTGGAAGGCTCATCGTGGGACAAAGTGTACTCGAGAACTCGGGCGCTCTTCGGATGGGAAGTTAGAAGGAGAATAATATTGGGGGCCTTCGTCCTGAGCAAGGGCTACTACGATATGTATTTCTCGAGGGCTCTCAGAGCTAGATCTCTCCTAGCTCGCAAGATCGCGGAGATATTGGCGAGATACGACGCGATAGTCTCCCCGGGGTCTCCCGTCAGGCCCCTGCCGCTAGACTTCGACGTCACCGACCTCTCGAAGCTGAATGCCGTCGACGCCCCCCTCGTCGTAGCTAACCTCAGCGGGCTACCGGCGATTTCTTTCCCCATCGGTTTGAGTCGCGGAGCTCCTATCTCGATGCAATTAATCGGCCCCAGGCTGAGCGACCCGAGACTCCTAGAGATCGCCAAGTGCCTCACGGAGCTCGTGTACAAGTCAGCCAAGAGGTGGTCCCAGTGAGGACTATTTTGGGGCTCGAGATGCACTTTCAAGTGACCAGCGTAAAGACTAAACTGTTCTGTAGCTGCAGCGCCGACTACAGAGGCAAGCCCCCCAACACGAATGTATGCCCCGTCTGCCTAGGCATGCCAGGAGCTCTACCTAAGCCGAATCGAGCCGTCGTAGAGAAAGCGCTGATGGTCGCTCTCGCCTTCAACATGGAGATCTCGCCCGTTCTCTCGTGGGCGAGGAAGCACTACTTCTACCCGGATCTCCCCAAGAGCTATCAGATAACGCAGTATGACGGAAAGGGCGTGATGAGCCTAGCGCGCGGAGGAAGAATAGAAGTAGAGGTCGGCGGGGTCAAGAGAGTCTTCAGGCTGAGGAGGCTCAACATCGAGGAGGACCCGGCCAGACTCGTTCACCCGACGGGCTCCGCGCTAACGAGCCCCTACGTGCTCGTCGACTTCAACCGGAGCGGCGTGCCCCTTCTCGAGATAGTCACAGAACCGGACTTCTCGAGCGAGGTCGAGGTCGAGGCCTTCCTTAAGAAGGTCAGAAGCGTGCTCGAACACCTTAACGTGACAGATTTCTCGCTCGAGGGCGCGCTGCGCGTAGACGTAAACATAAGCGTCGATGGAGGCGAGAGGGTCGAGATAAAGAATCTGAACAGCATCAGTGACATAATCCAGGCTATTAGGTACGAGAGAGAAAGACAGCTCGACGCGTTGAGGAAGAACATCCCGATTAGGAGAGAGACTAGGCACTGGGACCCGATCAGGAGAGTCACGTTTCCTCTGAGGAGGAAAGAGGTCGAAGAGGACTACAGGTACATGCCGGACCCCAACCTGCCTCCGCTGAAGATCACGCGGGAGCTGCTGGAGAAGCTGAGGAGAGAAATGCCAGAGCTGCCCGACGCCAAGCTCAGGCGCCTCGTGGAGGAGCACGGCCTCAGCCCCTATCTCGCGAACGTGCTCGTCTCCAGGCGCGCCCTCTCCTCGTACTACGAGCGTGTAGTTGAGCTGAGCGGCGTCAAGGGGGACCTCGTTGCCTCGTATATAGTCAATGATCTCTTGGGCTGGGTTCCCGAGGAGAGCCCCGAAAAGCTGTGGAAGCTCGTTCCCCCCGACGTCGCCGCCAAGGTGATCAAGATGTTGAGCGAGGGCCTCATTACGATAAAGATGGCCAAGGAGATCATACCAGACCTCCTATCCGGCCGAGACCCCGAGGCCGTGGTGACAGAAAGGGGGTGGCGCGTCGTTCGTGACGTCGAGGAGCTGAGATCTGTGGTTCGACAGGTCTTCGCCGAGAACGAGAAAGCCGTGAGAGACGCCTTGAGGAATAAGCGCGCGATCCAGCATCTGATAGGAAAGGCGATGGAGAGGACGGGCAAGAGAGCGGATCCCAGAGTGCTCCGAGCGATTGTTGAAGAGATGCTGGAGCGAGCTCGCGCCGAGCTCGAAGAGGAGGGGCCCGGAGCGAGCTAGCGCGCCACGGGCCCTATGGCGATCTCCCCGGCTAATGCGTTGATTCTATCCACCTCCCGATCTACCGTGTTCTGTATCTCGCGTATCTCTTCGGGAGTCAGATGCGAGAACCTTCCCTGCAGCCTCAAATACTCCTCGACGGGCTTCCTCTTGGGAACCTTGGTGGTGACTCTGAGCCTCCCCTCTACCACCTCATAGTTTATCCACATGCCCGTCTCTACCGCCAGTCTCGCCAACTTTATCCCGATCCTCGGCTCGAACCTCCAGCCCGTTGTGCACGGCATCAGAACGTGAACTAGCGAGGGGCCGGGGGCCGAAAGCCCGCGCACGAACTTCGCGTCCATGTCGAGAGGGTACGCCGGATTAGCCGTAGCGGCATAAGGTATTCCGTGAGCTAGCGCTATGGCCACTATGTCCTTCTTCCTCCCCTCCTTTCCTCGCACCTTAGAGCCGACAGGTGTCGTCGAGGTCCACGCCATGGGTGGAGTAGCGCCGCTTCGCTGAATCCCCGTGTTCATGTAGGCCTCATTGTCGTAAACTACGTACGTGACTTTGTGCCCTCTCTCGAGCATCCCGCTGAGAGCCTGCAGACCTATGTCGAACGTTCCCCCATCGCCGGCGTAGACGACGACGTTGATCCTCCTGCTAGGGTCTATAGCTCCCTTCCTGGCGAGAACTTTGAGGGCGGACTCTATCCCGGAGGCCACGGCCGCCGCGTTCTCGAATGCCACATGAATCCACGGCACCCTCCACGAAGTGTAGGGATAGAAGGCTGTCGAGACCTCGACGCAGCTCGTCGAGGAGACCACGATAGTATTAGGCCCAGCCATTTTGACGAGATGTCGCGCTATGGTGCCAGCCACACAGCCTGCGCAGAGGCCGTGCCCCCCAACGAATAGCTCTTCTCTAGGTATATCTCTCACGCTCTCAGGGACCTTCATCAAAGGCCTCTCACCCCATAGAACCGCGTGACTAGATGAGCGTCCCTCGCTCCTCGGGCGTTCTCGAGAGAGACCGCGAGCTCGGTGAGGTCCTCCACGGTGACGGTCCTCTGCCCCAGCCCGGCCACGATGCTAACGAGAGAGAGGTCCAGCCTCCTCCCGATCGACGCTGCTATCTCCAGAGCGATCGGGCCACTTGGCCTGGCCCCGTAGCTGATTGCCCTGTCGACCACCCCGAGGACGGAGACCCCCCTCAGCGCCCGCTCGAGCTCCTCCAGCGGGAAGGGCCTATAGAGTCTGAGCCTGAGGGCGCCGGCCCTCGTCCCCCTCCTCCGAGCCTCGTCCACGGCCAGCCTGGCGTTGTCCCAATAGGACCCCATCACGAGCAGAGCCACGTCTGCGTCCTCGATCTTATACGTCTCGATGAGACCGTAGCTCCTGCCCAGCACCCGCTGCGCGGCACGCTCGAGCTCTCGGGCCTTCTCGAGAGCCTTCTCCATGGCTACCACCTGCTGGTACTTGAACTCGTAGTAGTATTCCGGCGACGTTATCGTCCCCATCGTGATGGGACTGTCGGGGTCGAGCCTGCTCCACGTCCGCCTCTTGGGCGAGAGCTCGAGGGCTCTCTCGCGTCCCGCTGGCTCGAAGGGCTCTGCTGTGTGGCTCGCTATGAAGCCATCGTAGGCCACCATGACGGGGAGCAGGACCTCCGGATCTTCGGCCAATCTGTACGCCATTACCGTGGTGTCGTACACCTCTTGAGCCGATGAGGCCACATAGATGACCCAACCGGAGTCCCTGACGCTCATGAGGTCGGAGTGGTCATTCCATATGCTGATAGGAGCGGAGAGGGCTCTCATGGCGACGCACATGACTAGGGGCAGCCTCATCCCGCTGGCTATGTGGAGCACCTCGTGCATGTAGATGAGGCCCTGGCTACTCGTCGAGGTGAAGGCTCTGGCTCCGCAGGCCGAGGCCCCGATGAGCGCGCTCATCGCGCTGTGCTCGCTCTCGACGTAGATCAGCTCAGCATCTAAATCCCCGTTAGCGACGAATTCCGCTATCTTCTCAACCACTGTAGTCTGCGGTGTTATCGGGTAGATCGCCACGACGTCCACGTCGACGTCCTTCACCGCCTCGGCCGCGGCCTCGTTGGCCGTGGCCACCTTCACTCTCGTGGAGGCGAGCGTCACTCTACAGCGCCTCCGGGACCATGGTGATCGCCTTGACCGTGCACTCCTCGGCGCAGATGCCGCAGCCCTTGCACAGCCTATAGTCGAACTCGTAAGTCACCTCGTATCTCCTGCCATTTCTATTGATGTAGGGCTTGTCGAGCTCGAGCACCGCCCCGTCGGGGCAATAGATCCAGCAGAGCCTGCACCGTATGCACTTCTCTTGATCCCTCACCGGCCTCTCCAGCCTCCAATCGCTCCTATCGATTGAGGCCGAGTTGCCGAGCTCGCGCACGACAGCTCCCGGCGGCATCTCGTGCCACCGGGGGGCCAGGGTCGTCGAAGTCACGCGCCCTCCACCTCTCGATAGCCCGCCTCGAGAGCTCTGGTGTTCTTCTCGAGAAGAGGCCCACCGAATCTCCTAGCTAAGGCCAGCTTGAGGCTCTCGAGCCCTACTACCTCGGTCGCCTTCGCGAGAGAGCCGAGAAGCGTCGTATTGACCACAGCCCTGCCCACGTGCCTGAGGGCCATCTCGGTGGCGTTGACAACAAAAACCCTTACCCCCTCGACTCCGAGGAGGCGCGAGGTCTCCTGGGGCGTCCTGCTCGTGTTGACCACCACGACTGCTCCCTCTCTTAGGGAGGGCACGAGATGACGAGCTGAGACGAGGTGAGGGTCCATGACGACGAGAAAGTCTGCTAAGCTTATCGGAGTCCTAGGTAGTATATTGGCGTCTCCTGGGAGAGGGCGGGCAACTATTCTATTGAACGCCCTGACGGGGGCTCCTCTTCTCTCGGCGCCGAATTCCGGCATCCCTATGGCCGGCTTTCCCTCGAGCACGGCCGCTTCGGCCAGTATATATGAGGCCAGGACGGCTCCCTGCCCGGCTCTCCCTAACCACACGCCCTCGACGACTCTACGCGTCGCGCTGAGCACTACAGAGAAGCACCGCTTTGCGAGGTTTCTTCGGGATTTAAAAACGAGAGCCTGACGCTATTACGCTCGTAGCCTCAAATCGGCAAGGATTATAATCTGGATCGCTAAGTCGCTAGCAGGTAATGGTCATGATATTTCAGGCGTTGATCCTCGAAGCGATCTTCGCCGGCCTAGCTCTGGCTCTAGCGATTGGGCTCGTCTCGCTGCTCGGCGGCAGACTAATAGGCCCCGAGCCAAGGAGCCTGCTGGGCCTTAGGTTGTCGATGATCGCGACCGCCGGAGCGGCCTTTCTGGGGTCGCTCGGCGTCCTGCTGCTTGCCGCTCAACTCCTCGGGGCAGGGCCCGGTATACTCTACGGTGGAGTGCTCTTCGTAGCGCTTTTTATGGCGCTCCAGTGGCTCTTTGCTCCAGCCATCATAAACGCCGCCTACAGAACTAGGCCTCCCTCGTTAGCTGAGGAGTGGCTGGTCGCGAGGCTCGAGCCCTTGGCCAGGAGAGCCGGGCTCAAGAGGGCCCCGCAGCTTAGAATCGCCGAGGTGGATGCTCCCAACGCCTTCGCCTACGGGAGTCCTCTCTTCGGCAATTACGTGGCTGTGACGAGAGGACTGCTCGAGCTCCTGCCCCCCGAGGAGGTCGAGGCCGTGCTGGGCCACGAGCTGGGCCACCTCAAGCACAGAGACGTCGCGGCCATACTAGCGCTCAGCCTGTTGCCGGCAGCCATGTACTACATCGGCAGAAGCCTCCTAATGTGGGGCTGGCTCGTTGGGTCGAACAGCAGAAAGAGCGGGGGCAACGCAACTCTCTACTACGTTGGAGCGGGCCTCCTCCTAGTCACGGCGGGCTTCCTCTTCCACTTCCTGGTGACGCACTTCAGCAGGCTGCGCGAATACTACGCCGACGCGTTCAGCGGCAAACTCACAGGCGCCCCGAGACTCCTGCAGAGGGCTCTAGCGAGGCTATACGTAGCCTATAAAGAGGCTCCCGAGCTCTCGGAGAGCGCCAATAAGACCGCCGCGATGCTCTTTATCGTTAATTATCTGATTTGGGCTTATGGCGCTCCCGCCTACGACGAGTTCTGGGGCAGGAGGAAATCCAGGAGACCCAGGGCTTACTTCGGCGACATAGATAGACTGGTCGAAGAGCTAATGAGAAGGAGGGAGGGAGGGCTCTCGGAGCTCTTCAGCACGCACCCGCCGATCTCCAAGAGGCTCAGGTTCCTCGAGAATCTGCGGGTCAGTCTCGAGGCTCGCGCGCTCTGATCGGCGGCTCAACGTAAAACTTTATCTCGCCGCCGAGGTAGTCGCGCACCACGACCAGAGCGGCCTGCTCTATTAGAGGCTCTCCCGTCTTCTTCTCCAGCCAGCCCCTTCTCCTAGCGAGCTCAGACAGGAAGCTGTAGGGTTCGACGTAGGGAGCGCGGTACTTTGCCTCGAGGTCTTTTTTGAATCCTCGCGCTACCCTTTCGAGAACGGCCACGGCCGCTCCGACGGGGTCGGGGAGCTTCTCGGGCTTGTGGAGCCTCAGGAGCCTCTCGAGGGGGTCTGGCACGTCGGGGACCACCCCCGGCGCATCTAAGATGTAGATCCTGGACTCGACTCTGTAGAAAGTGTAGGACTTGGTGTAACCGGGGGAGCCCGGGTATAGGCTAGTAGGAGCGGAGCTCCTCCCCTTCAATACGTTGATGACTGAGGATTTGCCCACCTTGGGCACGCCCGCAACGAGGCAGTAGAGTTTCTCGCGTCCCGACTCCCTCAAAAGCCTCCTGAGGAGCTTCCTCAGCCTCAACGTCCCCAGTCTCTTGGTTGCCGAGATAGGCAGAGTCGGTGAGTTCAATTTGGACTCCAAATAGCTTGACCACTCGATAGCTATTCGAGGCGGGACGAGATCCGATTTATTGAGGAGGAGGACCGCTTTCTTCCCGGCCTCCTCGACCTCTCTCCACAGCCTCTCGCTGAACGTGCCGAGGGGGTTCCTCGCCTCGACGAGCACTAAGACGACGTCGCTCGCCGCCAGCTTCTCTCTAAGCTCTCTCCACTTGACCAGATCTATCTCCGAGCTCACGGCTCAACCCAGAGATCGAGCTTAAAGTCGCTCGACGAGTCTCCTGAGCCTGGCTAAGGCCTTGAGCTTCTCCGCGTCGCCGAGCTTGGCCCTATCGACTGCATCCTCCAGGGTAGCCGCCACTGCCTCGGCGAGCTTGGGCCTGAAGCGGTAGGGCACCCCGTCTTTGCCGCCCACGGCGTACCCGTAGACGTAGGGGCTGAGCAGATGCGTCACGGGATCTCTCGTGCTCGTGGGGACTCTGTAGATCAGGTGAGATATGAGGGCCAGAGCCCTCAGAAGGGCGGGGCCCAGCCCCGGGGCGAGCGCCAGCTCGAGATCGGTCCTCGGCCTGACCTCGGCTAGCCTCTTCACCGCCTCCTCGAGCCTCTTGGACGGCTTGGTAGGTCTGTAGACCTCTGGGATCCTCTCGCCGATGGGCGCGACGTCGCTCGAAGTCGAGCGAGGGGCTCTAATCAAAGTGGCTTGACCTCTCAGGGAAGCCGTCGCCTCGGCCAAGAGCCTCGAGAATCTACGGGGGCCCTCCGCGATCACGTCGAGGTAAGTTCTTCTGGCCTCGGAGCTCTCGGAGGCCGTCGCGTCGAGGACCTCGCTCTTAGGAGCCCCAGCCACGCCTGAGTGAGGTTCTTCGACTTCGAACTTATCGATGTGGTAGCGCCTCGCGAGTCCCTCCTCGGGGCTCATGCCCTGTTGGACCGCGACGGTCTTGCCGCTCTCCGACACGATCAGCGAGTGGACGTAGAGCTCGTAGCCGTCCTGAAGGAATACGCCGTCGAGCCTCGCGGCCAGCTTGCTCCGCCTTCTCAAGAGCTCCGCGTCGAGCCCGAGTCTCGTCTCGGCGAGCCCGGCCTCCTCCGGGATCTCGAGCATGGCTCTCCCCTTCCCCCCCAAGACCAGGAAGCCGAGCTCGGGTCTCTCGAGCGAGGCCTTCTTCAGGGTCCAGAGCGCGACGACCGTGGCCCCGCTGCTATCCCAGTCCATGCCGATGACCGCCGCGTAGGCCTGAAGCCAAGCCGGGTCGGAGAGGGCCGAGAGAAGGGCATCTGGTCCCCTGAGCTCAACGAAGGCTGAGATCACGGAGGCTCCGAGCCTCTCCATGTATCTCAGCATCCAAATAGGCACTTTTCCTCCATGTAGGGGGAGTTCGGCTACCCTAACCATGAGTCTCGTACCTTCTAGTCGACGAGGTCTCCTCTGCCACAAGCCCGTCTTTATATTGAGCCGGAGAAGATTTATTTTCTGCCACGAGAGGAAGGCTTGAGAGATGTCTTATTTATAATTTTTCTATTAAGATTGCGTATTACCATGATATCTCTCGAGGCGCATGTAAATAAATAACAAAAATATAGAAAAGTATTTCTCTTACTGGAGAGAATCTTGTCCAAAAGCGTCGCGGTGAGGCACGACGGGCCTCTCCCCCTCAAGAGGGGGGTAGACGTTCGTGGATTGCCCGCGCTGATGCTGGCGTTGGACGACTTGGAACTTATAGAGAAAACCGATCTGGAGGTGCTGAAGCCCATGAACTGGAAAGTCAACGACATTGGTTGGTGAGAGGTCGCGCCGCGATCGTAGAAGCGCGCCCCGGATTTTTGAAATCATTCGTACTGGGTTGATTACTTGAACTTATATACTTCTTCTACGTGCTTTCTAGCGGGTCGCGAGCGTGGACAAGGCCTTTCTTCGCCCTCTCGGCCGAGGCGCTAACGCTAAGAAAGGGGAAGAGCGAAGGCCTCCGCTCCAGTGGGCTCTCCGCGTACTAGCCAGAGACGATTACAGAGCCACGTTCGAGGCCCTCTTGAGCTCGAGGCCCCCAATTCGCCTCAGCTCTCTAGCGGAGAGAGCGGGCTATCCGACGGAAGTAGTCAAATCGAGGCTGAGAAGATTGTTGGGCATGGGATTCAGGTTCAGGGCGGATATCAACGAGACCGCGATGGGCCTCACGACGCTCTTCGTTTCTCTCAAGAAACCCGTGGAGCCCGACCCCGAGCTCCGCGTCAGAGGTTTCAACGAGGTTCTCAAGTGGACCCTGAGATGGAAGGCTAATTCGCTTATCGGCGAGAGAAGAGGCTTCATGATGTTCTACGTGCCCATGGACTTGAATGCGATAGAGAGCATCGTGGATGAGGTGAGCTCGCGCTTCCCCGTCGAGGAGTCCCTCGTCTTAATAGAGACTCTGCGCAACAGGCCCTCGCCCGATACGCTCACCAGAGACTTCGCCAAGACGGATTGGGGGAAGGTCTTCGAATTCGATTTCCGGGACTCGCCGGGCGCGTCTATCTCGAGCCTCGGCGCTGAGCTCGGAGCGTGGCCTGTTAGGGTCGATCTCTTAGACCTGTTGATAGCGGCCGCGTACCACGCCGACGCTCTCACGAAGCCCTCGGCTCTAGCGAAGAGGCTCGGAGTATCGAGGCAGAGGCTAATGAAGCACCTAGAAGGGCACGCCGCGAGATTTTTCACGGGCGTGAGCATAGCGCGATCCGTCGCTACGGACGACTTGATCTGTGTACTAGCGCTAGGGCGCGGCGATCTCGGATCCTGCAGGCTGCTTCTACTCGCGTTGAGGAGGGCCTTTGAGTTCTCCGTTGGCTCCATCTCTGACTCGGATCGCGTGATCTTCCTGCTGGCGCTCAGGCCAGATAATCTAGCGAAGAGCCTTGAGATCATAAACGCGAACGCTCGGCGGCTAGGCGTCGAGCTGAGCTTCTACGTCCTCGATAACTCCTCCATAGAGAGCTACACCGTGCCCTTCCTCTCCTTCAGTCAGCACGCTAGAGGGTGGGATCTCAACGCATCGATGATAGAGTTCATGAAGGCTAAGCTCAGGTCTCTCCTGTAGCCGCCTCGGCGGCTCCGAGCGCGACGGGCTCGCTCGCGCTCTTCTCGCTGCCCTCGAGGAGTTTCGCGCCCTCTTCGCTCACCACGTATACCTTGTGCGAGCCCTTATCGTAGATCCTCCTGACGAGTCCCAGCTCCTCGAGGACTTGGAAGGCCGCCAGCACGAGATACCTGGGGAGCCCCGCTCTGACCACGACGTCGCTCGGACTCGAGGGGCCCAGCTCTCTTAGCACGCTCAGTATGGTCCTAGTCACTCGCGCTCCCCGGGCCAAGAATTTCACCGCGTGATGCTCTAGGCCTCGCGGAGAGCTTTTAAGGGGAGAGGCGGCAGCCTCTCGAGGCCTTTTGACGAGGATCGGGGAATGAGCGGGGGAGAGAGAGTCGAGAGCCTCAGAAAGAGGATAGAGGCCCTCAGAGCGGAGCTCGATGAGTTGAGCGGGAGAAGGCGCGAGCTCGTCGAAGCTCTGGCCACGATTAGAGCGCAGACGAGGGCGTCGGCCGCCGAAAGGAGGGCCCTCATATCTGAGCTCAGGAATCTGGGAGATGCCAAGAAGAGAATTGGGGAGGAGATCAAGCAGGTCTCGGGCAGGCTGAGAGAGCTTAGGAAGAGGATCGAGAGCTGTCGCTCCGAGATGAGGGCTCAGGCAGAGATGGCCAGGAGCCTCAGGTCTCAGGTGAAAGTGCCGGCCTCCGTCGCGAGGAGGAGGATCGATGAGCTTGAGTGGAAGCTCCAGACAACGACGATGAGCTCGGAGGAAGAGAGGAGGATCATTAGCGAGATAGCCAAGCTCGAGGAAGAGCTCGAGAAAGCGTTGAAGGCGAGGGAAGCCGAGAAGAGGGGAGAGGAGCTGCGAGCTCTCGCCGCCAGCCTCAAGCTCGAGTTCTCGCTCGAGCTCGAGAAGCTCGAGCGGCTGAGAGCCTCGGCCGCGCGAACCGACGAAGAGGCCGCGAAGATAAAGTCGAGGCTCTCGGAGCTGAGCAATAGGATAAAGAAGCTGCAGTCCGAGGCCTCCGATATCAGGAAGGCGATCGAGGAGCTGAGCGAGGCGATCTCGGTCAAGCTCAACGAGCTGCGGCGAGCGAAGGCCGAGCTCGAGGAGGCTCTCAGGCGCGAGAGAGCGGAGCTCCTCAGGAGGAGGCGCGAGGAGGCCTCGGCGAAGCTCTCTCGCGGCGAGAGGCTCACATTCGAGGAAGCCAAGCTGCTCTTCTCGGGTCAAGACGAATTTACTTGAGGGCCTCCCCACGTGTAGGAATTAATTCCTGAGAGCTCTGCTAATCACTCCTCGGTAGATCCCGCGCGTGGAGGCCGGGAGTCCTAAGATCCTCGTGCTCGTGGTGGATCGCGACAACGACGTGGGGAGAGAGCTGGGCCTCTCGACCCCCATAGTCGGGGAGCAGGAGGTCGAGAAAGTAGCTCTGAGGTACGCCTCGGTGAGACCCGAGGACAGCGACCTGAACTCCCTCTTTGTTGGCCTTCAGCTGTACAGGAGGCTGAAGAGCGAGAGCGTAGACGCTGAAATCGCGCTCGTCGGGGGTGAGGCGACGGACTTCGTGAGAGCCTCCATGAAGCTGGGCAGAGAGGTCGAGGAGCTAGTGGCATCGACCGGGGCGACAGAGGCCTTTGTCGTTGTAGACGGTGCCGACGATGAGGGGGTTCTGCCGGTCATCCAATCCAGGATCAGAGTCTCTGGGATCAAGCGAGTGATCGTGGAGCAGTGGAGAGGGGTCGAGACGACGTACGTCCTCCTAGCCAGATACGCCCGAAAGGCCCTGAGCGAGCCCCGCTTCAGTAGAGTCTTCTTGGGCCTGCCAGGGGCTGTGATACTCACCGTGGCGATCCTGAAGGTGCTAGGGCTCCTGAACTACGCGCTCGCTGCCGCGGCTATCCTCATCGGAGGATTCATGGTAATTCGAGGCTTCAACCTAGACGATAAGCTGAAGAGCTATTGGGCCAAGTTCCCTGTGATCTTCGTCTCGGTGGTGCTAGCTCTGGCTCTCGCCGTAACAGGGGTCTACGTTGTCGCGAGCTCCGTAAGAGCCTACGGAGTTACGCTGAACGGCGTGGGGGAGGCGCTGGGGGGAGGGGGGCCTCTTTTGTGCGCTTCGTTCCTCTCGCTCCTCATCGGGAGGGCCGTGAGTAGGATCGTCGAGAGGGACGTGAAGGTCTGGCACGACGTGGTTGGAGCTTTCTTGGCCACGATGTTCGCCGTGGCGTTCTCAAGGCTCGGAAATTCGTTGAGTCAGCTCACTCCTGGGATTGAAGCCAGGGTCCTTAAATCAGCGCTATTCGAGTCGGGCTTCGTCGAGCTGATGCTAGTGGGTATAGGCGTCTCGGGAGCGCTGACGGCATTAGCAAGAACCCTAGTGAGGAAGTACGAGAGGGGCTCCAACGAGGGGCTATGAGAGAATCAGAGCGAGACCTCGATGTAGAGTCTATCGATCAGCTCTCTGTATCTGTTTCTCACGGCCACGTCGGTGAATCCTCCGAGAGAACGAGCCACAGTCTTCTGGTCTCTCTTCTCGCCGAGCACCCCACCGGCTATGTAGGCCACGGCAGCAGCCACCGCGGTCGGCGACTTCCCGTGGACTAGACCCAGCTTCTCGGCAGCCCTGGCGAGCCTGTACATCAACCTCTCGGTCTCGCTCGAGAAACCGAGGACGCTGCTGACTTTCGCCACGTAGTCCGACGGCTTGTATATCTTGGCCTCGATTTTCCCCCCCTCGAGCTCGACCAGCCTCTTATAGGCATAGCGGGCCCTCTCGAGTGGGACCCCAATGCTATTCGCCACCTCATAGAACGGCCTCGGGACTCCTGTCACTCTGCTCGATGCGTAGAGGGCCGCCGCCACGTAGGCGCTCAGCATGGCTCCTCTGCCGAGCCCCTTGCTGATGATTCTCCTCATCATCACGCCAGCTGTCTCGAGAGTTCTCCTAGGGAGGCCGAGCTTCTCGCCTTCCCTCTTGACGATTTGAAGCGATCTGACTAGTCTCCGGTGCCCAGCTACTCTGCTCGCCATCTGGAGTCTCTGGAGCCTGCGACCCTCGAATCTCTTGGTGGGGGCGAGGCGGTCTACGTCTCTGTAATCTATGATACTAGAGAGCCCGTGGTCGTGCACCAAGTTCGTGCGAGCACTCCCCTGCCTCGATCTGGCCATTCTGTCCTCGGACGAGAACTCGCGCCACTCGGGCCCCAGATCAACGACTCTTGAGACGATCTCGCCCGTGGAGCTACATATTAGCTCTCCACGCGTCTCGTCTATGATCAGATGCCCCTCCTCGCACGAGACCTCATCGTCTTCTGCGGCGAGCAACTCTATCGCCTCCGCCTCTCTCCTCCTCTTTTCTCCCTCGCGCCTCTACGAAGACGCTTCTACCCTGTAGAGGGATCCGCTCGATCTTTGTCGTGAGGAGCACGAGGGCTCGCGGATCGTCGACTCGGCCCACGATGTCGAGGACCTTGCCGAGCCTTGTGGAATCGATCAAGAAGACCGGAGACCCTATGGGTGGAGGCCGAGGTCGTGGATCCAGCTTCACGACGAGGATCTTGTCTTTGAAGATCTTCTCGATCGTTCCGAGTCTCATCAAGTATCACGACCTCGGTCCTAACGGTGTCTATCGCAGTCGTAGCCTGCGATTTAAGAGAAGCTGCACGTATTACTTTCCTCAGCCTCTACCCGGTTAGCGAGAGCGTCTCAGGCTTCTGCGTCGGCTATTAGGCCGTCCTCGGCAATCCCCAGCTCGGCTTCTTATTAATCAGCCGCGGGCCGTCCCCCTCATCTCCTTTATCTTATTGGCTAGCGCAGCAAGAATCTCGCTCCTTCGCCCGAGCTTTTTGACGCAGACCCTCCCGACCTTCATCCACGCCCTCGGGTATCGCTTCTCCTCGACGACGGGATCCAGACCGAGGGCTTTAGCCGCCTCCACTAGCTCAGTCAGCGAGGGCCTTGGCACGGACTTATTCAATGAGATCTTGCGTCCCCGACCTCGACTCAGCTTTGAATCGAGACTCGCGAGCCAAATGCATATGCGCTCTCCTCTGTACTTCCTCGAGCTCAACGAGCGAGTCCCCGCTCGCTTCGCAGAACAGCGTTGACCACGCCGTCCTGCCCAGGTCTCGAGGTGACCACGGCTAGCCCGCTCTCCACCTCGATGATAGAGCCCTTGACTATCACGCCGTACCTCGCCAGCTCTCTGTTAGACGGCGTCTCAACTACTCTGAGAATCCTCTCGACCCTGCTCTCGCCGGTCCTGGGATCAGACACCACCGCCACGCTGGCCTTCTTGACTCTGAGCTTCAAGTTTCCGCCTCGCACTCTCTGAGCCACGACAACGTGCTCTCTCGAGACCGTGGTGTGCGTAGGGAAGCGCCCGAGCTCATGCTTGCGCTTAACTTTGTAAGGCCTCCTCCTCAGGCCCCCCGAGGGCTTCTTAGAATCTCTGCCTTGGTATACGCTCAAGCCACTCGCTCCTCCAACTCCCCCGAGTCTGCGTGAAGTGAATTCGGGAGGGATTAATTAGGAGGACCCTACTCTCTGCTCTCAGAAGAAGTTCTCTCTCAGCTGCGCCTCGTACTCTCCCACGGTTGGAAGGGCCGGGTAGAGGTCGGGCCTGAGGCGCGGGATGAGAGCGCTCAGCGTGGCCTGAAAAGCTAGATCCGCCCTCGTCATAGAGCCCCGCGTGAGGTATCCTATCAGACCTACCCTCTCGCCTATGTTTCTCCTTCTCAGCTCCCTCTCCGCCACCGCGCCCAGCTCCTCGAGCCCTAAGACTCTCCCTAGCATCTCGTGAGGGATCTCGAAACCAGCGCTGGTGCCCACGGAGACCCTAGCCTGATCGTCGACGATCACCGCGACCTGCACCTCGAGATAGCCCGTAGGGACGGGGGCTGGCACGAGCCCGGCCTCCAGGCCCACCCCGAATGATGCATCGCTCACCTTCTCGAGAGCTCGCCGAGCCCTGGCAAGAGAGCCCGTCACTACCTCGCTCCATCCGAGCGGCTGAGGACTCACAGGAGATCCGGGGTCTATCGCCACGAGCTCTGCCGGACCGAAGAGTCTCCACGCCCTGGCCACGCCGAGCAGCTTGGACCTGTTCGTGGTGCCGACAGCCACGAGCTTCTTCTCGCAGCTCAACGCCCTCCCCTCCGGCCGATCATCTTCTCCGCCGAGCAGAGGCTTTTTTCCTTCTCCCGAGAGAGCCCATAGCTCGCGTGGAGTAAATGAGCGCCGGGGTCGGGGCGAGGTTCAAGTCGCTGAGGGCGGTCCTGGCTCCCCTCTATAAGCTATACGAACTCTGGCTCTGGAGACAGATAAAGCAAGGACCTGTGCCGCGCCACGTTGCGATAATACCGGACGGCAACAGGCGTTGGGCAAAGGAGCGCGGGTGGAGCGCCGTCTTCGGTCACGTGGAGGGCTACAAGAAGATGCGCGAGGTCATGCGCTGGCTCGACGAGCTAGGCGTGAAGTATGTGACCATATACGCCATGTCGAAGGAGAACTGCACGAGAAGAAAGCCCGAAGAGCGCGAACATCTCTTCTCGATAATCAAGCAGGGCCTCGAGGAGCTGCTTGAGAGCCGCGAAGTCTGGGAGAAGAGATTAAAGGTGAGGGTCATTGGGAGGCTCTCGCTCGTGCCCGATGAAGTTAGAAGGGTGGCGGAGCTCGTCGAAGAGAAGACGGCCTCGAACGATGGTGGAGTGCTCTACGTGGCTCTGTGCTATGGAGGCAGAGACGAGATAATCGACGCGGTGAGGAGGCTCGTGGCCGACGCGCTCTCTGGCAGAGTGGAATGCGAGAGAATAGACGAGGATCTTTTCCGCGAGTACCTCTTCACGAGCGAGGCTCCCGATCCCGACCTCGTGATTAGAACGAGCGGCGAGGAGAGGATAAGCAACTTCCTGCTCTGGCAACTCGCATATTCGGAGCTCTATTTTGCGGACGTGTACTGGCCGAGCTTCCGCAAGATAGACCTGTGGAGAGCCGTCAGGTCGTTTCAGCAGAGGGAGAGGAGGTTCGGCTCTTAGGGCTCACCTTAATATGAGCGGGCGGATATTCTCGTCTCGGGAGCGGGATCCTCGAACTCGCGAGAGCCTCAACGGGGTAGGCCATGGAGGATCTGACGGATTTAGAGCTAGAGGTCCTGAGGATCTTAAATGAGAAGGGCCCCGTGACGCAATTCGCTCTCCGCGAGGTCTTAGGCTCGGATTCCAAGAAAGTCAGCAGAGTCGTCAGGAAGCTAGAGAGGCTGGGATTGCTCAGGAGAGAGCCCTACGTCGAAAACGGCAAACGGACGTACAAGCTCATGGCCTCTAGGAGAATGAACGGTCAAATCGTCTCAGTCAATCTCGAGCTCGTCTCGATGACGCCCTGCTTTTCTTGCAAGCACCTCTTTGACTGCTCGCAGAACCCTAGACTTTCCCCTGCGACTTGCTCGACCCTAAGCAGATGGCTGAGAGAGTTGAGCCTCGCGGATAGCTCGCAGAACGTCGCTCAGAGGAGCTGAGGTCTTCACTCCCACGGGGTCGAAGTGCGTTCTGCTAGCCGAGTAGCCGATCTCTCTGAGCTTCACCACGACAACGTCTGGCGACGGCATGCTCCCAATGGAGTATCGAGAGCACAGAGAGTCTAACTTGTAATAGAAGGGGCTGTTCACCGAGGCCTCGGACTCGATTAGCTTCAAGGCTTTTCTCAGTCTCGGCGAGACTTCAGCTTCTCCGACGCTGCAGAGCTCTTTCAGGAGGCTCGAATGATAGATGGGCCCTAACCAGAGGGGGCCCATGTACTCTCGCTGGTCACACTCGGAGGGAGACCTAGCCAGCGCCTCAGGGTATCCGCTCTCATCGAGACACAAATACCCCGTCTCCTCGAGGGAGGCAGAGGCTTCTCCTCTGCTGTGCCTCACCGAGAGAGCGATCTTCACGTAGTGCTTTTCGTAGTAGGCGAGGACAGGCCTCGCTCCTCGCTCCAATGCGGCGAGCTGCCTGATCATTGCCGCCACGAGCGCTCTAGCAGCAACCTCCTTGGAATAATCGGTCCTCCTGACCCTGAGACCGTATCTTCTGCGCGCAGTCTCCGGGTACTTTCCCTCGAGGCACCCGAGGTCCGTCGCCGTGGCTATTAGTAGACCGCCTCGTCCCAGAGCTCTGGCGGAGCTCGCTACGTAGTAGATGGGGGACCCGAAGGGATCCAAGTCGACCGCGTCTACCCGCACGCCCTCGCTGTCTAACCGCAGAAGCCCCTCGTTCGCGTCAACCCTCTCGGGTAAGAGTCTGCCGACGAGCTTGTTGAGTTGAGACGCCTTATGACACAAATAAACAGCCAGGGGGTTCGCGTCAAAAGCGTAGGCCGTCTCCGCTCCTCCCTCGATAAGAGCGCGCACGGATCTGACGCAGATCCCCGCGAGAGGCTCCACGAAGGTCTCGACGCGTTGGCCTAGTGCTCGCGAACACCTCACCAGTAGGACCGTGAGAGTACGATTATCAGTCATCGCCGGATTATAGAAGACCGGGGCCCAAGCGGGCTCCGGCACGCCATTGGGCCTCACGTAGAGCTCCAACGCTGGCGCCAACACTTTCACTTTCCCCTCCTCGATTACTCTGAGCGCGTCTAGGCTGATCGAAGCTTCTTCTCTTCTACTCAACATCTCGAACGTCCCGGCCGTCTCAGCGAGTCCCCGCGAAAGCCAGAGATCTAATCCAAGAAGAGAGTTCGGACGCTACGAGCTCTCTCGGATGTAGAGCGGTGTCGTAAATTTTGTAAGCGAGCGCGAGCTTATAGAGCTCTCTGTCGTAACTCGATAGCCTCCTGTGAATTACTCCGAGCAGATTGAGATTCCTCCTCGAGAGGACCTCACGGAAGAGCTCGCGAGCTCCGGGCACCAGCAGCTCCATGGGTCCTATCTCGTCGATAACCAGCAGATCGCATCCCGCCTCTAGGGCTCTCCGCAGCTCCTCGAAGACTACCTTGGCTCCCGGGTTCACATAGTAAGAGCCGAATCGAATGCCCCAAGGCTGAGCCGGGCTCTTACGAGCCAGCGGAACGGCGTCTCCGCTCACCGTCTCAATATTGAAGCCTATCCTCGAGCTCCCCTCTCTAACCTCCGGGGCGAAGAATCCGATCACTCTTAGGCCTAAGCTCTTGGCGAGAGACGTCGCCTCTATGACGAGAGAGGTCTTGCCGCTTCTGGGAGGACCCGTGATGAGTATGCCGCTCGAGGCGAGGAGCCCTCTCACTAGAGTTCTTCCTCATCTAGCAACGTCTTCAGCTTGTCCATTGTGTCCTCGGTTACATACAATATTTCGTTCTCGCTCGCGCTCTCCTTCCTAGAGACGACTACCCTGCATATGTCGTCCATGCCGCGGAGCTTCCTTAACTCGTTGATCTTTTCCTCTATCGTGGAACTAGATTTCGAGTGTTCAATTGTTATGATCAATCTCTTTGAGCGCGTGGTCATCAGCACGTCCGCGAAAGTCTTCTTGGCGTGATAAGTCACCCCTCTTGGGCTCAGCATCTCCAGGACTTTCTTCTCTAGCTTATTATCGGGCTCGAGCGAGCGAGGGAGCTTCGGCCACTCCTCCTCGTCGAAGAGCCTGTACGGTTTCGTGATATCTTCGCCGAACAGTTCGACGAGCTTCTCGGCCACTTCGATTTCGACGTCGAAGGCATTACGCTCGTATTCATACACGGCCTTTCTGGATACCCCTAAGGCGTCGGCAACTCTGCCGAGGCTGAGGCCGAGCTCCTCTCGCTTTTCTCTAAGCTTCTCTCCATCTATTCTCACATAAAAGTTCGCTCGCCTACCTATCACGTAGAGCGACCTGTCGCCTCGCAGTAGAGGGTCGAGAGTACTTATGCTGACCGCCGGCACTCCCCCCCGCTCGTAGATCACGTCATCGTGAACATCTATCCTCCCGACGTACTCACAGACCACGAGCGGGGCCGATCTGATCGTCCTCGCGAAGCCAGCTAAGTCTCCCAGATCCCTCTGGTCGAGGCTCTCTGCGTCGAGCGTCACCTTGACGTGGAGTCTTCTCTCGCCGCCCGAAGCAAGGAGATCTATGCTTCTATTGGCCGAGGAGCGCGGGCTCTCCAACATCACGACGGAGTAGCCATGCCTCTCAAGTTTTCCCTTTGCCTCGGAGGCTAGCTCCTCCACCAGCTCGCTCAGCGCACGTTCTATTCTCTTTACGCGACCTTGCGGTGCCAAGGTGCGGCTCACCTCTCAAGGCTAAGGTGGAGAGCAGTGGGGAACTCCCGGAGGAGCCTCACGAACTCTGACTCGCTCACCGTGTCCTCGACCTCCCAGCGTAGCTCCCCCCTCAGCAGGTACCAAATGACCCTCCTCTGCCACAAGTCTCCTGCTATTTTTAGTTTGAGAGGATGAGTACTAATTAATTTTAGATGTAGAGGTAATGTGAGCTTCGCGTGTAGATACTTGGGCACTCTGAGCTTGAGTGCTCTCACCTCGTGTCTCGAGATCAACAGCTGGGAGCCGTTGTCGAGGGGTACGACCACGTCCTCGTCCCCGCTGAGCTCGCTCAGGGGCCTCCTCTTCAGAGGCTCCGCGAATAAGTTCCTAGACTCATGAGCAAAAAGCAACTCGAGATATTTGTATTCGCGAACGGAAGCCTCGACTTCGCCCGCCTCCCCCCGGTCCCTAAAACCGTGTGAGCTCATCCCCGATACTCCGCGAGGACCATGGCGTGGTCCTTGTCGTAAGGCTCTAAGTGAACCACGTCGATTATCTCGAAGCCTCCGCGCTTCAGCGTATCGATCTCGCGCTTATAGACCTCCGTCGGCTCCTGCGTCACATCTATGCTCCTCGCCTTTATAGCGAAGAACAATTTACCGCCGGGCTTCAAGAAGTGGTGAGCGTTGTCTGCGGTCAGAGAGGCCTGTTCGGGCTGTGCTACATCCACGTAGAGGACATCGACGAGCTCTAGGAGATGCGCATACTCCCACGGCTTTCTCGCATCAGCGAATATGGGGAGCACGTTGCTTCTATCACGCACTACGAGCAGGAAATCTCTCATTACTCTAGGGGCGAACTCCACGCCGTAGACTCTCCCGCTCTTGCCGACCACGTCACTTACGTGACTCACCGTGGTGCCAGCTGCCGCTCCCAAGTAAAGGACCTTGTCGCCCTCTCTCAGCGGAACGCTCCTTATGCCGCGGAGTATAGCAGCCGCGAGCTTGCTCCTATACGGAACCCACTCTCTATACTCGTTGCCGGCGATGTTGTAGAGCTTCTCGCCGTAGACTCTCTTACCAGGAACCATATTGAGCGTAGCCAGCTTCGAGCTACCGTCTTCCAACTCCACAACGTATATGTGCCTATTGAGCGGGTGCTCTGAGACCCTCACGGGGAGGCTCACGCGATCTCACCTACGCGGTCTTCTTGTCTCTCTCTTCTTTTCCTTCTCCTTCTTAGGAGGCAGAGGTCCTGCGACCTCCTTCTTGAGTGGGGGTTTCGGGTAGAGCCGCTTGATCTCCTCGATCCTCTTCTTCAGGTCCTCAACAAGCTTCTCGCCGACGAGCCTACCCGTAAATGCGTCGACCTTGGCTGCTATGGAGAGCTTGCCGGCGAGAGCTCTGGCTATTTTTCCCCTTTGCCACCTCGGGCTCCTGTGGATCTCGGGATATTGGAAGATCACGCCATGCTTTGGTGGCTTTGTGCCTGTCCTCAAGGCCCGGAAGAGTGCCTTCTCCGCGCCGAGGACCTGAATAGTGCTGGCCGGAAGCTTCGCGAGATCCTCGAGGCTTCCGGCCAAGCTTATTAATCTGGCGCCGAGCAGCCCTCCCACCAGCGCCGTGACGTTCGGGGCTACTTCTCTCATAACGGCTTCGACGTAGTCCGCCAGGCGCTGACGTAGATTATACATCGTGAGAGCTATCTCAGCCATGACCTTTATCGGCTCTATGTCAAAGTCGCTTAGGTCCGCTCCTATGCTGTTTCGAGCCGCCTCTGCTATCTTCTCGGCCTTCGATCTCGGCACGCCAAGCCTCTCGAGCTTTTCGATCGTGAAGTTCTCGCGATGTCCTAGCTCGTAAACGAGCTCTATGTACTGCTCGTGCTTAGGAATGTGCTCATCAAGTTCCGGGAAGTGCACACCATACCACTCTCTCAGCCTAGTGGCGAAGAGATTGAACGTCTTATCGAGGTCATCGATAGCCCTTATGCTCTGAGCAGCTAGCAGGTCTCTCCTTCTAGCCGCAGCTCGTAGCTTTCTTCGCGCGAGCTCCGTTAGGAAAGCCCTCATGTACTCGTAATATTCTTCTCTGCTTCTCACGAACCCGAGCTCCACCGCGATATCTGCGACGCGCTCGCGGAACCTCCTGAAAGGCTCAGCGCCTCTGTCAACCTCTACTCCCGCTGCGCCACGCCTCGAAAGCAGTCTAGCTAACTGCTCTGTCTCTACGACATACGTCGAATCTGCGCTAAGCTCCTCGAAAACTCTCGAGAGCGAGGCGGGGAGCTCATCCGACCCGCTCTCTAGTTTCAGATTCTGCTCGACGTTCTCATCAATGTCCTTAACGGCTAGGAAACCCTTTACTATCTCTCCTCGCTCGTCTAGCAGGAACGTCCCCACGACATGGTGTAGCAGGAAGAGCTTGCCCAAGCTCGTGACACCGCTCGAGCACGACTCGCGCGAGCCTTTTAGGGAGCTCCGGAATAAATTATTGTGCTACTCCTCGGGAGCTGCGCAGATGAAGAGTACTCCCGTCACTGAAAATAACTCTTGATGAGAAGGCATTTGGCTGATGCGCTTAATCAGACACTAGGCAGCTCGAGATCTGGAATCAGCGATGCGCGCAATTCTGCTCCTGACGAGCTCGGCTACGATCTTGCCGTCGGCTCTGCCCCTAGCCAGAGTCATCACTTTGCCTATTACGAGTTTAGCGCTAGCTTCTCCACGCTCTATGATAAGGCTTAAGTTCTCCTCGATTACTCTATCGACCAGTCGCTCGAGTTCCTCGAACGATAGGGCCTTCAATCCGAGCTCGGACGCTACGTCCTCGGCTCTGCGCCCGGGGCTCCTGGCGAGGGCCTCGAGAAGCATTGGCAGAGCCTCCTTAGCGATCTTGCCGCTCGCGACGAGCTCGAGGGCTTCTACGTAGTGCTTGACCTCTAGAGAGTCTACGGGAACGCCCTCTCTTCGGAGTGCCCTGAGAGTGTTGACGAACATAGCAGCCACGAGAGTAGGATCGACTCTGCCTCTGAACATCCTCATGAGCTCCTCCGCGAGTTGTAGGTTCTCGTCGAGCAGGAGCTGCTCCGCTAATTGCCAGCTCAGTCCATAGAGCTCGACGAGCTCTCTCAGCTTAACGCCGGGGTCGACGGGCTTGTACTTCTCGGCCTCTCTCAGGAGCTCTTCCGTGACGACTATAGGAGGCACATCGGTCTCCGGGTACATCCTGGCAGCTCCCGGCTGAGGTCTCATGTAGCGCGTCGTGCCGTCCGGCTCTGCCATTCTCGTCTCGCGCGGGACTCCCTCGAAAGCCATCCTCAGGCGCTCGAGCGCCGCTCTCAAGCCCTCGAGGGCCCTCCACGCCTCATCTATCACCACGACGAAGGAGTCTTCTTCGGAGGCCCCCAGAGCCTTGCAAAGTCTCCGCACATCCTCCTCGCTTATTCCGTAGCCCGGTAACTCGTCTCGATGCAATAACCCGCCAGCTCCGCTCCAGAACCTAACGTAGTCGGCCACCTCGGCCCCGAATCTCTTCCCCGGCTGAATCTCCACGCCTAGTATCCCCCTCATTTTAGGGAGTCTCAGGCCGAACGCTCTAACTCCATCGCCAGATAGAAGCCTCTTAACGAGCTTGCTCCCGCTCAACCTAAGAGCTTCCGTGAGATCGACGGGCTCGTATTTCAAATCGTTGACCGAGAGCCCTCTCCTCTCGAGTTCTTCTCTTATCTCCAAGAGCTTCTTCTGCCTCAGCGCCTCGTTGCGAACGACTTTAGAGAGGAGCCTAAGTTCTTGGACCCCCTTGATCTCTACCTTAGCTCCATTTCGTAAGGACACATTGAGGTCCTGTCTTATCGTGCCTATCCCTCGCCTGACGCGCCCGGTCAATCTTAAGAGCTGCCCAAGCTTCAGGGCGACCTCTTCAGCCTCCTCTGGGGTCTCTATGTCAGGAGCCGTGGATATCTCCACCAGAGGTATGCCGAGCCTGTCGAGAGAGTATTGGGCTACGCGTCCTCCTTCCTCGAGTTTTCTCGCCGCGTCCTCCTCCAAGCAGATGGTCTGTATTCCGATTTTCTTGCCACCGACCTCTATGCTCCCGCCGATTGCCACGAGAGCCGTTCTTTGGAAGCCGGTCGTGTTCGAGCCGTCTATGACGATCTTCCTCATGACGTGTATTTCGTCGACGGGCACAGCGCCTAGGGCCTTGGCGACGCCCAGGGCCACCAACAGGGCTTCCCTATTGAGGAGGTGGGGGGGCTTCTCGTCGGCCTCGACCAGGCACGAGCACTGCTCTGGAGCGCGGTAAACGTAGATTCTGCCCCTCTTCCACTCGAAGTACGCTGCTACGTCGACCTCGCCCAACTCGCTGGGAGTAGGGCGGAGCCTTCGCTCAAATGAACTCTCGGCGCCTTCGGAGTGCGCTTCGGTTGGACAATTGCAGAATAGCTTTGAGCGCGTGGCGAGCTGTTGATGTATCTCGAGCCCTACTCTCAAACCGAGAGCTCTGAAGTCCAAGACTTCTCACCCGTGGTCCCATCGAGGGAAATACGATGTGAGCTCTCTCGGTTCGTACTCGCCAACGAGATTCTCTCGGAAGAGTGCTACCACCTCTCTCTCGTCATTTAAGTTGCCAAGGAGCCACGAGAGCTTCACGTAAGCGGTCTCGGCCAGCATGTTGCCGGCCGGCATAGCGCCGGCCTCTAAGAGCTTGCGCCCAGTGCTATAGACGTAGAGGTCGACCGAGCCGAAGATGCACTGCGTGGCCACGACCACCACAGTGCCCTGCTCTACGGCTCTCCTCACCGAAGGCACGAGCCTCTCCGCGACGTGACCCATCCCCGTGCCCTCTATCACCACGCCCCGGTATCCGCGGTCCACCAGGAAATCTAGGAGCTCTGAGCTCATGCCAGGATAATACTTAACGAGAGCCACCTTCTCCTCGAATCGCGTTCGAGCCTCTAAGAGGCCGCGGGGAGCTCTCCTCGCGTAGTCGCTGCGTAGAGGCATCACGCGCTTCTCCAGGGGGAATATCTTAGCTAGAGGCCTCGAGCCTATGGATTGGAAGGCGTCTCTCCTGCTCGCGTGCATCTTCCTCACTCTGACCCCCCTATGGGCCAGAGCGTACGTATCTCCGATTTCCCCATGCATTACTACTGCGACCTCGCCGAAGTCGCTCAACGCATAGAGTACAGCAGACAGCATATTCAGGGCGGCATCGCTGCTGGGCCTGTCGCTGCTTCTCTGCGCACCCACTAACGCTATCGGCGCAGGGAGCCGCCGAAGCGCGAAGCTCAGAGCCGCCGCCGTGTAGGCCATAGTGTCGGTCCCGTGCGTCACGACTATGCCGGCCGCATCGCCTTTCTCCAGCTCATCGAGTATGCGCTCGGCTAGCTCGCTCCAGAGCCTCGGCTCCATGTTCTCACTAAGTATGTTAAAGAGAGAGATCGTCTCGAGTCGCGCTATCTCCGCGAGCTCGGGCAGAGCTCGCATCAACTCCTCTGCAGAGAGGGTTGGCTTCACGCCGCCGGTCTCGTAGTCTATTCTGCTCGCTATCGTGCCCCCCGTCCCCACGACGAGGACTTCGGGCAATTCCTTCGCTACTTTCGGCAGCTCGGCTATCACCTCTCCGTAAGCTGAACCGACACTCGGGCGCGACTCAATGGGGTTCACCTCCACGATATCCTCGAGCTTGACTCCCACATTGTAGCCATTGTCAAGCTTCAGCGTGATATGTTCCTTCGAGTAGAGCTCGTACCTGGGCAGGACGAGGCCCTCGAGCGTGAGCCCCTTCTTTGTGCGTATCCTAACGCGAGCTCCGGGCCTTAGCAATTCTGGCGTCGCCGGCCCCCCTCCCACACGTTATCGCCCCGCCTGAGAAGAGATCTACATTCCAAGGGTCTAGGAAACCTTCTAATAAGCGCGCGGCGGGAAGGCGTTCCTGACGTTTTTAATCCTCTTTCTCCCTTCTTCCACATGGTGAAGCCCGTGCCCAGTCACGGCTCTCTAACGAAGGCTGGAAAGGTGAGAAGTCAGACTCCGAAAATTCCGTCCAAGGGGAGGAAGAATAAGCCCCCGAGAGTGAGGAACAAGCTAGAGTACATCGTGAGAGTGCTATCGCCTCGAGGCGAGAGAGTCGAGATGATTTAGTTCTCCTTAAGTTCTCCTTACTCCTCCGCGAGTTCGCGCGTCGTGTCCTCGAATAGGGCGTCTTCTCTTCAACTCACGAGTCCGGTCTGATGGTTCGGGTGGGAGCGATGCGCGCTCGCTCCCGAGAAAGCGAGTCCAAATGTCTTCTCTCGCGACAGGCCTTCCCACGGTAATCACGCTACCCCTTAGCATTCTATCCGTGACGATATCGGTGATCAGGACCTTCGCGCGGCGTCCCAAGATCTCTTTGGGTGAGTCGTTTTCTGGGATCTCTACGACAGGGCCGTGCTTGACGGGATACGCGATGTAACGGCCTCTCAGTTTAGCCGCTACGATCACATTCAGCTTCTCGCCAATCATTCTCTTCTTAGCCTTAACGTTGAAAGCGCGCACCCTCTTTATGAGCACTCTGTTTAGAGGATCCTCGGGTCTCCCTGGTTCGGCGTCTTCTAGTCCGGTGCGAGGCAAGGGCGTAAATCTGTAGAGAGTTATCTTCTCGACGCCCATAGCCTCGAGCTTATCGATTAGCGAGAGCGTAGCCTCGACGGATTCTCGAGTCTGTCCCGGCAACCCATAGATCAAGTAGACGTGGGGCTTCATGCCCTCTCGCAGCAACAAGCTCACCGCCCTGATGGCTTCCTCCACGGTGAAGGGTCTGCCTAAGCTCTTCGACAGCGATTCGTCCCCGGTCTCGATACCCAAATTGACTGAGGTGCCCCTGAGGTACGACCCGAGCAGCGTGGCCGCCTCCTCGTTGAGCGTAGACGGTTTGAGGTTCTCGATCATCACGGTTACTTCGCCGACTGCGACCTCGGGGATGGAGAATACCTCCTCCAGCAGCCTCCCCACTGCCTCGAGATTAGGGGGAGGATGGCGAGGGTCCTCGAGAAGATCCCCTCGCCCGTAATCAAGGAAGTCGGAGCCTCCAAGCACTATGCGCCTGACCCCCTCATCGATCAGCCCCTCGATGTCTCGCTTTATTCTATCGAGAGGGATGCTCCTAGAGGGGCCCCACGTGGCTACTACTCCGCAGTAGGCGCAACCGGGATAGGGGCGACCCCGCAGCAGTGAGGCCGGGGAGATCCTCGCATTACTGCAACCCCGCGTGACCTCCACGTAGACGCGGTTGGCCCAGAAGCGCGGATAACATCTTATCAGCTCGGTCGATGGCCGTAACGAGGCGAGCTCCTGAGAAGAGAGGGGGGGCCTCCTGCCCGTGAAGAAGACCTCTCCTCCGCGCGAGAACATCAGGCCGCGTATCTCCGCTAACTCCTCAGGAATAACTCGACCCTCAAGCAGGCTCGTCTTGTTAAGGAGCTCGACTAGCGTGCCCTCGGCCTCGCCGAAAACGACGACATCGGCTCCGAGAGCGAGAAGCCGAGGTCCCGCGCTCGAGATGGGGCCTCCAACTATTATGGGCCCTCCGCGCCTCTTCCAGATTCTCATGACTCTTTTGACGGCAGGTAGGTCCGTGATCATACCGCTCACGAAGAGAACCGAGAAATCTTCGAGGACTCTCGGCTTCTCAAACACCACCTCTGCCGGCACGATTAGCGTGCGCACTCCCGCGGCCTCGAGCACCCCCGCCACGGTCCTGGGACCCGCTCCTATGAAGTCGACCGTGCTGAGCCTTCTCTCGACTCCCACGGCCAGCGCGTCGACCAAGGCGACACCGTCTAGCAAGCTCTCACCGGGACTAGCCTCGCTCGAGCGCGCGAGTCAGAGGCTACCACCGGAAGCGTCATAGCCCTAGTGAGCGTCCGGAGTCCCCCGCGCTCATCACTCCCGCGCGCCTTCTCGATCGCTCAGCTACTCTCGGCCACGGCTTAGGTTACGTTTACATATCCGCTCCTCTCTTTTATTACTAAGTCACCGTCAGGGCTCGGCCCCTCGAGGTAGCAAGGAATGGACTCAGCGAGGCCCGAGGGCATAATATCTCATTGGGACATCGACGGCCTAGCCTCAGCCGTGCTAGTGGCCCGCTACCTCAACGTAGACCCCTCTAACATAAGGCTCTCAAGCACAGGGAGCGTGGAGAAGTTCGTCAAAGAGCTCTTCAAGGCGGGCGTAGGTCGCATCTTCGTTTTAGACCTCAACCCCGACGCAGAGGCTCTGCGCGAGATCTTGAAGAGGGCTCGCTCCCGCGGACGCGGCCTGGTTATAATAGATCACCACGAGTGGCCGATTGACCTCTTAGAGCTCGCTTCGAGCCTTCCTAATGTGAAGCTCGTCGTCGATCCCACCGCGAGTTGCACGGCTGAGTTGGTCAAGCGCGAGCTCCTTCATGGGGCTCTCCTCGACGAGTTCCACGATATCCTAGTTAGAATGGCCATAGACGATGACAGTTTCTCGAACAAGTTGCCTCTCACGCCAAAGTGGAGGGTCCTGTTGAGGTGGGAGGGGTGGGACCTCAGGTACAGGGCCCTCGAGGCGTGGCTAGATGGTATACTCTGGCCCGATTGGGCCGAAGAGAAGCACGAGAAGATCCGTAGAGACTACGAGAAGCTGCTCGCAGAGGCAGCTAAATCCTCGGAGACCGTGGTCCTTGACGACACTGTGCTGCTCTTCGCGTATCCTGATCAGAGGGTCCATCCGAGCGACCTCCACAGATTCCTCGAGGAGGGTCTGAAAAGGAAAGCCGACCTCTACGTCTTCATCTATGGCAGGGGGGTCAGCATGAGGAGCGACAAGTTCGACGTCTCGACGCTAGCTCGATTGATGGGCGGAGGAGGTCACAAGCGCGCCGCTGGGGCGAGATTAAGTATAGAGAGCGCGAAGAGTGCTAGAGACCACATAGTTTCTCTCTTCTCGAGGATATTGAAGCCGAAGAGGTGATGAGGGGTCAGCGGCGAGCCGCCGCAACGCAGCTAAGCTTGCGAGGAGACGCCTAGCTTTTAGCCAGCTAGTAGTCATACCTCACGGCGGAGGATAGACTCGCTTGAAGTTATTCTCCGCCTGCACGCGAGCTCCTGCATCTATCGCGAACTTGGGATGCCTCTTCGACGTAGCCGCGCTCGCCGTGGACGCGTACTGGGACGTGGCATGTCTCGAGCTGCTTGAGAACGACGTTCCTCGCGTCGAGCTTGAAGTGAGAGGCGAATGGGCCGGGGGGCTCCCGTCGCGTGAGAAGAATTTGGCTTATCTCTCTTTGCTAGAGCTCTCTCGAGAGCTGGGGCTCGATCTTTCTCGACTGCTCGTCAAACTCCGTTTAGAGAAGGGCGTGCCGATAGCGCGAGGGCTCGGGTCGTCTGCTGCCACAATAGCGGCTGTTGCCTCCCTCGTAGCTCACGCCACCGAAGCGGCGGAGGATCGCCGCAAGCTCGTAGCACTTTGCGGGAGACTCGAGGGGCTTCTCGGCGGGAGCCCCCATTACGACAATGTAGCAGCCGCCTTGCTCGGAGGTCTCGTCGTCTTGGGAGAAGTCAGATCGGGTAGGCCAAATCCTGTGAGAGTGCCCTGGCCCGAGGACCTAGTAGTGGTGATCGCGACTCCGCTTGACCCCCTCGACTATGAGGAGGGCGAGGGGCTCGGGAAGACCGGCGTAATGAGGAGCATCCTGCCGAGCTCTATAGAGCTCGGCGAGGTCGTCGAGATGGTGAGTTGCGCAGCCTCGTTCGTCGAGGGCCTTAGGCGTGGAGACTTGGCTCTCGTCGGCAGGGCCGTGAGCTGCGGAGGTCCAATAGAGAAGGCCCGAGCCAAATTCGTGCGCGGCTACTGGGAGCTCAAGGAGGGAGCTCTTAAGCGTGGAGCCTTAGGCTTCAACTTGAGCGGAGCAGGCCCCTCCGTCTTCGCGCTCGCAAGCAGGGAGAGGGCAGAGGAGGTGGCGGACGAGATCCTCTCGAAGTGGTCGAGGTACTATTCTTCGATAGAGGTGAGGTTAACGCGACCGGCCGAAGGGGCTCTGTCGGAGCACCGACAGCTTAAATTCGATCAGCCGCTCAATTGCCTCAAGGAATCCGCGAGCACTGGGTGAATCGGTAACCCAGTGGGCCACCTTCTTCAGCTCATCATCTGAGTTCGAGACCGCTACGGCTACCCCGCAAGCCGCTATGAAGTCCACATCCATGGCGCTGTCGGCTATGCACATGGCATTCTCCAAGCTCAAGCCGACGAGCTCCAAGTACTTTTTGAGACCTAGCGCCTTCGAGCAGTCGCGCGGCGTGATGTGCACCGCGTAGCCGCTCGCCGAGATTTTATAACGCCCGGAGAGTCCGCGACCTTTTAGAAACCTCTCGACGAGTTCGACGACTGCACCGAGGCTGGTACTCTTCTCCGCGATGAGAGCCGCGTCGCACTCGCGATAGATGTTCTGCCAGCTCTCTCTGAGCGCTTCGGGATGAGCCAGGGCAGCCTCCCGAGCTACATCGATAGCGCTCGCTTCGCATTCGACGACAACGTCGCGTGCACTCGAGGGCTCGACTCGAGCTACGACGCATCCGTTCTCCGCGACGACCCCCGAGGCGCCGAGATAGCGCCCGAGCCCTAACGCCACGGGAAGGCTGTTCGCTGTCACCAAAACGAAGTCCAAGCCGGCTAGGCGGAGGAGGCGCGATGCCGCGATGCTTTCAATTGATAGCTCGTAGCCGCTTCGGTCCCTCGTAATGGTCCCGTCTATGTCAGCTGCTACTACCTCGATGAACTTCAGCTTTTCGTCCAAGCCTATCTCCTCCACGTGTCTGCGCTGCGGGAAATTTAATAGACCTCTCCGGCGAAGAGAGATCCGCCCGGCCCGGCCATAGCGGTCGGGCAACACCTGGACTCGTCAGATCCCAGAAGTTAAGCCGACCGCGTCGGGCGCCCCCGTGAGCTCCGCGAGGGCTCGCAGGGGCCCCGAGCCGGGACCGGGCCTTCTCACGTGATCCGCGGTAGAACGAGCTTCTCGAGAGTCCACGCCCAGCCGAGCGATGCGGGGAAGGGGCTCTTGATGTAGACCGCTTTCTTCAAGTCAGCACGGTAGCTCCCATCCGGCCACGGGACTAGAACTGAGACGTCGCAGCTCTCAAGCATGGGTCGATCGGCCTCGGAGTCCCCGAGGCAGACTACGAGAGGTTTCTTCTCCAGGAGCAGAAGGTTCCTCAACAGAAACGCGAGAGCCCTCCCTTTCCCTATGCCTGAGCCGACGTGTATTATCTTGACTCCTTCTAGGACTTCCAAACCCGCCTTAAGAGCCAACAGGCGGAACCTCCTCCGACACGCAGGGTCCTTAAGTATTAGCGCCTCATCGTATCTCCGTGTTTTTGCGAGCTCCGCCTCCTCGAGCTTCATCCCCGTTTCCCTGGCTATCTCTCTCGCCTCGGCTTTGCTGAACCTGATCGCGTCTACGCAATCGGCTTCGGCCAGGAGCTCGTCGAGTAGCTTGTCGATCTCGATCAGAGGCCTCGCCAGTGGGACCTCCGCGAAGTCGGACGGTAGCGTAGGGTTCCTCGACGCTTTGGCGGAGAGCCACGCGAGCTCTCTCGAAAGAAGTATCGCTCCCCCCGACTCTACCACGGCCACGCGAGCTCTCCCAACGAATCCTAAGGGTAAACTTCTCATTAGCAACAGAACTTCCCCCGAGGTCCTGCTGGTCACAGGGATCACGGGCACTCCGAGGAGGCGCAGCTTCTCTAAGAGGCTCCGAAGAGAGTCTAGCTCTCCTCTAGGCCCCAACAGAGTCCTGTCTACGTCGGTGAAGATCAGCGTAGGCTTGGGCAAATCGATGCACCGCGCATAGCCGTTAAATACGAGCTCGAGTTTTCAAGCTTAGCGCCGGAGTTGCGACTCGATGGTGCCGCGCCTTTCGTTGCCCCCCGAGGTCCGCGCCTCGAGTCGCACTCTCAAGCTCGTCGCATTCGTTCTGATAATGGCGCTAGCAGTTTACAAAGCTCACGCGTGTTATCGATTGGCTGCCGCTAGCGATTGGTACGTCAGCGACGAGGTCTGGTACGTCTCTAGCGCTCGCATGATCCTCCACGAGGTCTTCGGCATAGAGCCCAAGCACGAGGAAGACGGAATGGTGGTCTACACTTTGTTCGCGAGCTCGGGTCCTGCGCTCAAGGAGATCGAAGCTGCGGTGGCGTCGGCCGGACTACGCGTAGTTAAGGGAGACTACTCGGAAGCATTGGCCATAGCCGTGGCCCTTCCGCCCGACTCGAGGGACATCCTCGAAGGTCTCCCAGCTGTCAAAATCGTGCCGGGATTCCCTTTTCCCGACGCTTACGCTATAGACCGCTATTATAACTTAGAGCACCCTCCTCTCGGCAAATACATAATTGCTCTATCGATAGCGCTTCTCGGCGACGAACCTCTCAGTTGGCGTCTACCAAGCGTGCTTGAGGCTTGCGCTCTCGTGCTCTTGGCCGGCGCGACCGGCTACGCGGCTCTCGGGGCGTTCGGCGGGCTCCTTGCTGCCGCGGCGGCGGCTCTTGATCCTCTATCGACTAACATGGGTGCCGTCGCGATGCTCGACATACATCTGGCGTTCTTCGTGGCTCTCGCTCTCTACGCGGTAGTGAGAGGGAAGTTCGCATTGGCGGTCCTTGCGACTGCGCTCGGGATCGCCACGAAGGGCCCGGGCCTCTTCGCGTTACCCGCGATATATATAGCGTGGAGACTGCGCGGCGGCCGCCCGACAATCGTGGCAGGCGCTCTATGCCTCAGCCTGGTCGCGGCGCTGATTACAGCCGCTCCGCTTTTGCGCGTTCTCGGCCCCGAGGACTTCCTCGAGGAGTTCCAGAGAGCGCTAGCGTGGCACACGTCGAGCAGACCCGAGGGGCCTCCTTCCTCGAGCCCGCTCGATTGGTTCCTCGGGCTGAACCCCTTCTACCTGAGCCTCGAACCGGAGATGAAAGCCAGGGCTTCCCCCTTTATTTATGCCCCGGTGCTCGTGGTCGGCCTGTGCATCTTGCCTACGGCGTTAAAAGCCCCAAGGCGCGAGCCCGCGTTAACAGCCCTCGATGCGTTCTTATTCTGGCAGTTCTTTCTTGCTGGCTTCTGTTTAATTTATTTACTTGGCAATAGGACGCAGTACAGCTTCTATGCCATTGACTTTGCTCCGGCGATCTACGCATCGTTCCCCTCCGCTCTCGAAGTGCTCGCGCGCGACAGGAGCTCGCTCGTCGAAAGCTCCTGGAAGTCGTGGCGGAACCTTGCGTTAAGCGCAGTTAGGGGGTTCTCGAGAAGCTCGCGATTCCCCGCCGAGCTGAGGTGGCTCGAGAAGCTCGCGAAGGCTCCACCGAGTTACAGGCACTCCTACGCCACGCTCGCTGGTGCTGCTGCTCTCTCTCTAGGATTGCACTTCTCCGTGGTAGAGCTAGGTTCAACCGAGATCGTAAGCCTCGGGGAGAGAGTCGCCGCCATGGGGCTGGCTCCTCTCCTCGGCGAGGTCTTGTCGAAGCTAGACTCCTCGAGTTCTACGCTCTGGGTTCTGGACCTCATAGGGTTGCTCCTCGTACTCAACGAGCTAGAGGCCCTGCGCGTTAAGGCGCGCAAACCCAGACGCTTCGCAGCTTTGGTGCCTCTCCTATCGCTCGTGCTCTACTCAGTGCACGACGGTAGCCTCTTCTCGACGGCCTTGAGTCTCGCAGCGTTGAATCTGGCCCTCGAGGGCTGCCCCATCAGATCGGGGGCTCTCATGGGGCTAGCAGCGAATAGCCCGGCCGCCGCGATTGCTGCCGCGATCCTAGGGATGTTGAAGCGCGATTTCAAGTTCTTAGCGGCGTTTGTCTCCTCGTTTCTCTGCATCAATTTGTTCCCCTCGATCGCGTGGAGCGACAAAGCCGAGGCTATCTCCTCCCTTCTCCTGCAGCCCCAGACCCCCGGCGTGGCCTCGATTGTCGCGTCGCTGGGAGTAATTGGGTCTTTGGTGTTCTTAATTGCCTCGGCACTAGTCCCCTACGCTTTAGCGAGGAGGGGCGGCTTGGGGCCGGCGGAGGGCTTCTATGTGGCGTTCGCGTCGGCCTACGCCCTATCGCTCAACACGCTCCCACAGTGGTTGCTGCTCGTGCTACCGGCTGGCGCGTTACTCGGAGCTCGAGAGCTCGCAGCTCTGTGGGCGGCCGACGCGATCAACGCTCTCATTCTCCCCGCCTGGTGGAAGGGGGCTGAACTTCAGAGATTCCTCTTCAAATTCGCGCCCAGCAGCCCTCTCGATCCTCTCTCGTTACCGACGCTGCTTTCTCTGCTCAGGTCCCTTTGTCTACTGGCGTTCTCTGCTCGCGCGGTTTATCAGAGCGAGATGAGAAGAGAGCTCTCCCAAGGAGGAGCGTGAACGACGTGAAGCGCGGGATCTTGGAGAGCTTAGGGATAGTTAGGGCTGTGGTAGTCACGCATAAGAGCTCGCTCTCCACGGTCCTGGCCGCGCACGCTGTGGCCAACATAACTGCTACGAGAGCCCGCTCCTGCCTCGTTAAGCTCTCCCCATTACACGAGGAGGCCTTCTACGAGATCCTCAGGAGGCGCGGGGTAGCGAGCGACTTAGACGTGGTCGAGAGCCTCGAGGAAGTACGAGGGAGACCCGCCGTCGTGCACGCAGTCGGCGTCGAGCTTAAGCCGAGCTCGCGCAAAATCCGAGAGCTCGGCGGAGCTCTAAGAGTAATCCTGACTCACTCGGCTGGGAGGATCGGCGTAATCCTGGGCGTACCGGTCGTGAGAGTCGCGGGACCCGACGCTCGGGGGCTCTACAGAGCTCTGCTGCCGAGCGGCATTATAGAGTATTACGCGATCTCGCTCGACTCCGTGAGCGCGGTCTCGGAGCGGCCGGACGCCCTCTTAGAGCGCGGGCGAAAAGTGCTGCTCGATGCTATGGTCGAGTTTGGTCAGTTGACCCTCAAGGACGCCGTCAATGTCCTAGCCGCGAGGCTCGGCGCAACTAGAGAGGAGGCTAGGGTCCTCTTCTATAGAATGGTCGAGCAGGGTCTCTTCAAGGTCAAAAAGGGTCAGGTGATGTTAGCGTGAACAGGCCTCGATGATCGCGTGAATCTCTCCCCCACCTTCGATGAGCGAGCGCTTATTAGAGCTGCCCGAGTCCCCTCCACGTCTCGAGGGAGGCCGCTTGCCTCTTGCGCCGAGAGAGCAGTACTTGGAGAAGCTCAGGAGAGCGCTTTCAGAGAAGTATGCCGAGTCCAAGGCGATACTGGAGAGAAGGAAGGTCGAGCTTCTTCGACAACTCGAGGAAGAGCTGCGCGGGGAGAGAGACAGGATCGTCGAGAAGGCCCGTCGGATCTTCGGCTCGAGGTGAACGAATGAGAAGAGAGGGGCTGGCCTGCAACATTGAGGGCCTCGTCCTCTACACGCTGCTCGGCGATGAGAGATGTCTACCCTGCGCGAGGATCCTTAGATTCCTCGAGACCCTTGGGCTGCTGAGTAAAGTCGAGGTGCGAGACGCCAGAGAGCATAAGGAGGAGCTCAAGTGGCTTACCGGCGGTAGAACGATTGTTCCGGTCCTGCTCGAGCCCTCGAGCGGTAAGATAATGACTGGCTGTCCAGTCGATTTGAGCGAGTTCGCCATCGAGCTCGAGCGGGTCTTCTGTTCTCCGCGAGGCCGTAACATTTAAATTACCACTTTTATCCCACTCCTTAACCAAGCTCGGGTGGATGCGATGGAATTCCAATGGGGCGTGAGGTCACGCCAATTTCCCGAGGCGGGGGAGTTGCCCCGCCAATATCGAGCCTGAGAAGCGGGGTCGAGCCTCTCGACCCTCGAGCCTCCCCGCTACAGAATCTCCGGCCTCCGCGTGAGGAGCTCGAGAGGCTCTCCGCGTCGCTTCGCGGAATGCTCCTCAGGTTGCGAGAGCTGGAGTCCAAGGGACTAGCTTGGCATATGCGCTCTGCTCTGACATCGCTCAAAATAGTCGCAGTCCTCTACGGGCTTTGGGCCGAGAAGAGCGCGGGCTCTAGGCGCTTCGTCGTTGTGAGCAAGGGCCACTGCTCCATGGCGGTCTACGCGTGGCTCGCCGAGACCGGCGCGATAAACGGCGAAGAGCTCGAGAGGTTCGCCTCTCTCGGCTCGAGGCTACAAGCTCACCCCGAGGCTCGAACGGTGCCCGGCATCGTCGTATCTAGCGGCTCGCTAGGGCAGGGGCTCTCAATTGCAAACGGCATAGCACTGGCCGGGAGATTGAAAGGCGAGAAGCTCGAGGTGGCGGTTATCATGGGGGATGGCGAGCTCGACGAAGGGCAAGTGTGGGAGGCCGCCGCCACCGCGGCCGCCTATGGATTAGAAGAGGTGATCGCTGTCATCGATAGGAACTTAATGCAACACACGGGTCCCACCGAACTCGTGAAGCCCAAAGAGCCTCTGAGGGAAAAGTGGAGGTCCTTTGGGTGGAACGTGCTCGAGGTGGAGAACAACGTAGAGTCTATCGCGTGGGCGCTCAACGTGGCCTCCACAGCGAAGAACAGCAGGCCAACCGCCGTGATAGTTTACACGGGCTCCTCCGGCTTCGAGGAATTAGGGTGAACACTAGAAAGCGCTCCGAGGTCAAGGGGAGTCGGGGGAGAGGGGAGGGCTTTGACAGTCCAGCTCACCGCCAAGAGCTATCGCAAAGCGCTCGGGGAGACCTTGGTTGAGCTCGGCCTCAGGAATAGCGATGTAGTGGTCCTCGATGCGGACACAGCGCGCTCTACGGGGACTTTCGCATTCGCGGAGATGTTCCCCCACAGGTTCTTCAATATCGGAATAAGCGAGCAAGATCTCATCTCTACCGCAGCCGGAATGGCTATAGCGGGCCTTCTCCCCGTGGCCGTGGCCTTCGCGTCTTTCATGATGCGGGGCTGGGAGCAGATAAGAAATACCGTGGCACGTGACCGATTGAACGTGAAGCTCGTTGGCACGCATGCGGGTCTATCGGCTCACATCGACGGGTCCTCCCATCAAGCTCTGGAAGACCTCGCTCTCACTAGAGTTCTCCCGGGCTTCACCGTAGTGTCCCCCGCCGACGCTATCGCTACGCGCGAGCTCCTACGCTGCGCCCTCGAGGAGGTCGTCGGTCCGGTTTACGTGAGATTGGGTAGAGACAACGCTCTCGAAGTTTACGAGCGCGGCGATTCATTGAGGCTCGGGCGGGCATCAGTTCTGCGGGATGGAGAAGATGTTCTCGTCGTGGCGTGCGGCCCCATGGTCAGAATAGCGCTTGAAGCCTCGAAGCTCGCCGAGAAGGTCGGACTTCGGGCAATGGTCGTAGATCTTCACACGATTAAGCCTCCCGACTCTCGCGCGCTCGTTGAGCACGCTAGGAGGACGGGTTGCGTTCTGACGTTGGAGGAACACAGCGTGGTAGGCGGCCTCGGCTCCACGGTCGCCGAGGTCCTCTCGGAGGAGTACCCCGTTCCTCTGCGCAGGATAGGAATTCGAGAGTCTTTTGGCACGTCCGCTCGGAGCTACGAGGAACTCCTCGCTCACTACGGTCTGACGCCCGAGAAAGTCCTAGATGAGATTATAAAATTGATTAAACAAAAGAGGTAAGAGAAATTGGTAGATTACAAACTAGTAACGAAAGAGTACAAGAATAAAACAGTAATAAAAATTGGAAATCTTAGGATAGGCGAGAGACCCGTCGTGGTTGCCGGCCCCTGCGCCGTCGAGTCGCGAGAGCAGCTGCTCGAGACGGCCGAGGCCGTCAAGAGGGCCGGAGCTCATATGTTGCGTGGAGGAGCCTTCAAGCCGAGGACCTCGCCCTATGCCTTTCAAGGGCTCGGTGTCGAGGGATTGAAGATCCTCCGCGAGGCAAGAGACTCCGTTGGTCTACCCATCGTCACGGAGGTCCTCGACGTGCGCGACGTGAAGCTGGTCGCGGAATACGCAGACGTTATCCAAGTAGGGGCCAGGAACATGCAGAACTTCCCGCTCTTGAGAGAGCTGGGCCGAGTCGACAAGCCGATCCTGCTTAAAAGAGGCTTCGGAGCGACTATCGACGAATTACTCTACGCGGCCGAGTACATCATGTCGAGCGGGAACGAGGATGTGATCCTCTGCGAGCGCGGAATAAGAACCTTCGAGACCAGAACCAGGTTCACCCTCGACATAGCGGCTGTACCGGTGATAAAGGAGATATCCCACCTGCCGATCTTCGTGGATCCGAGTCACCCGGCCGGTAAGCGCTCTCTCGTGCCGCCTCTCGCTAAGGCTGCTCTCGCCGCCGGAGCCGACGGGATAATTGTGGAGGTCCACGTAAATCCCGAGAAGGCTCTATCCGATGGCCCCCAGAGCCTCTCGCCGTCTGATTTCGAGGCATTGATGGGTGAGCTTCGTTGCCTAGGCTTGCTGTGAGGAGGGAGCTGACCTGCGAGATCGTGGTCGGCAGAGGGTCCCTTGGAAGCTTAGGACGCATCGTCGCCGGTCTTGAGCCGTACGGTGTCGTGCTAGCGCATGAGGGGCTGCTTCCTCGCTTTCTCGTCGAGTTGGCCTCGTCCTCACTCGATGAGGCTGGCGTGCGCTACTCACTGCTTCCTCTGCCCTCGGGGGAGAGCTGTAAGTCCTTGGAGGTCGTGTCCCAAGTATGGAGGGGGCTGGCGCGAGTAGGAGCGACGCGCGATACGCTCGTGGTGGGCATAGGAGGGGGGGCTCTCTTAGACGCGGTGGGATTCGCCGCCTCGACTTACATGAGAGGCTGCCGCGTAGCCTACGTGCCTACGACGCTCTTAGCCCAGGCTGATGCCTCGATAGGAGGCAAAACGGCAATAGACTTCGAAGGCAAGAACGATGTGGGGACCTTCTCGCTCCCCGAGCTGGTGGTCATAGACCCCGAGACCTTGAGGACCTTGCCTGAGCGCGAGCTCAGACACGGGGCGGCCGAAATAGTTAAGCATGCCGTAATAGAGGGCGGCGACTTCTTCGAGCTCATCGAGAGAGCGGGGAGAAGTCTCCTCGAGGACTGGGTCCTCCTCGAGGAGGCTATAAAAAGGAGCATTAATGTGAAGATCAAACACGTCGAAGTAGACTTCGAGGACAGCAAAGGCGTGAGAGCGAGGTTAAACTTCGGTCACACGGTGGCCCACGCGATCGAGAGAGCGTCCGGTTACTCCGTAGCACACGGAGAAGCCGTAGCTGCTGGCATGGCCGTCGAGGCGAGAATGGCCGAGGAGCTCGTAGGATTTCCGTCGAAAGAGCGCGAGAGGCTGCTCAACGTGCTCAGGTCACTGAGCCTCCCCGCGGAAATTGAGATCAACGCGGAGAGGCTTCTCGAGAACGCGCGAGCCGACAAGAAGTTCAGGCGTGGTAGACCCGTCCTCGCTCTCCCCGTGGCGATAGGTCGCGTCGAGGTGGTGGAGCTCAGTTGGAGGGAGTTCGAGGAGGCGCTAAGAAGATCAATCCAGTGAGAGCCATATGTACGGTGCTAGCCGCCGAGAACTTCAACGAGCTTAAGAGGCTGGCCGAGTCCCTCTCCACCGCGATGGCTGAGTTGAGGCTCGACTATCTCCTATGGGCCCTAGGAGAGCAACGGCTCCCGCTGGAAGACGTGATGGAACTTGCTGAGAGGCTGAAGAGACGAGGTGTCGAGGTCATCGTAACGCTTAGGGAGCGCAGCGAGGGCGGCCTCTACTCGGGAAGCCCCGTTCGCAAAGCCGAAATCGTAGCAGAGCTGAGCTCGGCGGTCGGAGTCGCCGCGGATCTCGAGCTGTCTTATGAACGCGTGAGCGATGTCGCGAGCGAGTTGAAGAGACGGGGCGCGAAGCTGATCGTGTCTTCACACGAGCTGAGCTCAGCTCTCTCTCGCGACGATTTGCGCTCCAGAATTCTGAGGGGCTTTCGGTTGGGAGCCGATGTAGTCAAGGTAGTCTACAGGGCCTCAAGGATTGAAGACAATATTGCCGCTCTAGAGGCCTGCGCTATGTTTAGCGGCAGGGTCGTTTCCTTCTGCGTTGGGAGACTCGGCGTAGTCTCGCGCATCCTCTCTCCCCTCTTTGGCGCTCCTTTCACTTACGCTTACCCAGCCGGAGGGACCCCTACAGCCGAGGGACAACTGACCGTAGAGGAGCTCGTGCGCGTTTGGACCAAGCTCGGACTCGCCGAGGAGAGATCGACGTGAAGAAGTTCTTCATTGTTGGGAAGCCACTCTCGCACACAGCCAGCCCGCACATCTATAACAGGGTCTTTTCCTCTAGAGGCATCGGAGCGCGATACGAGCCTCTCGAGGTCGATGTGGAGGGACTGAGAGAATTCGTGAAGTTTGTGGCACGAGAGGCCGCCGGCTTCAACGTCACCGTCCCTCACAAGACAACGGTAGTGCCACTCTTAGATGAGCTCGACGCCACGGCAAGAGAGATCGGGGCGGTGAACACCGTGCTCAATGTAAATGAGAAGCTCTTTGGTTATAACACGGACTGGATCGGAGTGAGGAGGTCTTTAGAGAGGTTCCATGTGCTCCGAGGCCTTGGCGAGGTCCTCGTCGTTGGAGCCGGAGGAGCCGCTCGAGGAGTCGTCTATGCGTTGAGAGATTCCGCGAGACGCGTCGTAGTGCTCAGCAGGACCGGCTTTTCGGCCAAGGAGCTAGCGGCTCTGGCATCGAGGTGGGGCCTCGACGCCGTAGGTCTCGAGGCATCGAATATAGCGGTTAGAGAGATCCTCGGTCGAGTTGATCTACTGATTAACGCGTCTCCCGTGGGAACTCTCTCATGGGAGAGCCCCGTCCCCGAGGACTCTCTGCATCCTGGGCTAATCGTGATGGATCTCGTTTACAATCCGCTTAGGACCAGGCTCTTGGCCGCGGCAGAATCCGCTGGGTGCACGACGATAGACGGGCTCTGGGTCCTCTGTTATCAGGCCGCTGAGAACCTCAAGATCTGGCTCGGATTAGATGTAGAGGTCGAAGAGCTGCGCTCCTACGGGATGGAATTCCTCGGTAGCATGCAGATGCGCTGAGGGGTTAAGTCGTGAAGAAGGGCGTAGGAGGGGCGCACGGGGCCTTGAGCTTTCTTAACGCGATTCCCACTGGGGTAGGAGCGGCCGTTGGCGTGAACCTGCGCATGGAGTGCGAAGTTGAGCTACTCGACGAGCCCGTGGTGGTTGGCAAGTCTAGGGCCCGAGGCGCTCCCGTGGAACTCGAGAGCGACGTCTCCCTTAGCTTATTAGAGACGCTGAGAGAGAGGTTCGGGTACAGCGGTGGTCTGAGGTTCTCCGTTGAGTCAGAGATCCCCGTGGCTAAGGGCATGAAGAGCAGCACGGCTCTACTCGGCTGTCTTTTACGCGGTTGGCTTGACGCTATGAGCATACGGCTCGACTTAATGGAGGAGGCCAGACTCGTCGTGGAGATCGCGCGGCGCGCGAGACTCACTCTGACCGGTGCTCTCGATGACGCTCTCGCTACGCTCGGAGAGGGGCTCTTCGTGACGAATAATAGCGAGGGTAAACTACTAAGGCACCTCCGCTTGCCCAAGATGCAGGTCGTCGCGTTGGTGCCTCGGCGTTCTATCCACATTAGGGAGGTAGATAAAGGGGCCTATGAGCGGCTGAGGAACGCTTACGAAGAGGCAGTTGATCTGATGCTGGCCGGGAAGATTTGGGGGGCAGCTTCGCTGAATGGGCTGCTGACGTCGCTCGTCGCCGG
This sequence comes from Fervidicoccaceae archaeon, assembly GCA_038878695.1. Taxonomy (NCBI): domain Archaea; kingdom Thermoproteati; phylum Thermoproteota; class Thermoprotei; order Fervidicoccales; family Fervidicoccaceae; species Fervidicoccaceae archaeon. The sequence goes on along the minus strand of JAVZVD010000001.1, from coordinate 374,359 downwards.
GGTGGACCCCGAGCCCATATTGAGGGCGCTCCTCTTACCACGAACGGCGTGTGCGGGAGTCACGGGAAAGGGTCCTACAATCTTCGCTGTCACCGATGACCCGGGTGAGGTGATCGAGGCCTGGCAAGGAGCTGATGGAGAGGTGCTACTTACTCGTTTGAGAGGGTGAGACTGTTTGAGGGTCCGAGTGAGGCCGGTGGACCATGTGGAGGGAGAAGTCGAGGCTCTTCCGTCGAAGAGCTACACGCACAGGCTCATTTTCTCCTCGTTACTCGCTACTGGAGAGTCGCAGATCGAAGGAATGTTAATAGCCGGGACGACGCTAGTGGCGTTGCGCGCGGCGAGGAAGTTCGGGGCCGAGATCGAGGGGGCCCTCGTGCGCCCCCCCGATAGGCTGAGGGCTCCTCCTTACGTCTATTGTGGAGGCTCTGGAACCACGATCAGATTGGCCACGGCTGTGGCGGCACTAGTCGGAGGCCCCACGATTCTCTACGGAAACTCTTCGCTAAATAGGAGGCCGATGGCCCCTCTAGTCGAGTCGCTGAGAGAGTTGGGAGCCGAGGTCTTATCTCGCGATGGTTTCCCTCCCGTGGCCGTGAGAGCTTCGAAGTTGGCGAGAGGGGTTAGGGTGCGCGTGGATGGCTCCAAGAGCTCGCAGTTCGTTAGTGCCCTGCTCTTGATAGCTCCGCTGCTCGAGCTCGAGGTAGAGGTTGTCGGCGAGCTCAAATCTTCCCCCTACGTCGATATGACCGTCGAAGTTATGTCATGGTTCGGGGCCAGAGTGCATGTAGAGGGGCGCTCCCTCTTCATAGCAGAGCCGTTGGACGGTTATAGGCCGGCGCGCGTGAAAGTCCCAGGAGATTTCTCGCTTGCCTCTTTCCCTTTAGCTCTCGGCGCTCTCGCTGGGCGAGTGCGCGTCACCGGCCTCTCCACGCGAACGAAGCAGGGCGACAGAGCCGTGGTCGAAATCCTCCGAGAAATGGGAGCGAAGGTTAGAGTGGGGGACGCGGCCGTCGAAGTGGAACGCGCCGATCCTCTCGAGGGCGTGGAGGTGAACTGCTCTGATACGCCAGACCTCGTACCCGTTTTAGCAGCTCTAGCCGCTCACGCCAGAGGAGTCACCGTTCTCAAAGGAGTAGAGCACTTGGCATACAAAGAGTCCGATAGATTGAGATCCCTCGTTTCGAATCTCCGTAGACTAGGAGTGCACGCCGAGGCTCGCGAGGGCTCGCTCGTGGTGCGAGGCGGGCGCGTACGCGGAGGAACCGTAAGCTCCTACGGGGATCACAGAATAGCCATGGCCATGGCCGTCGCCGCGACGAGGGCCGAAGGTCCTGTGGTTATCTCGGGCTTTGAGAAACATAGAGAGTCCTACCCGAGCTTCATAGACGATCTCAGAAAGCTTGGAGTGGTCGTCGAGGTGATAGGTCGTGCTAGGGGAAAGATTTAGGATAACTCTCTTCGGCGAGAGCCACGGGCCTTGCGTGGGAGTGGTCATAGAGGGGTGCCCCCCCGGTCTCGAGATAAACGAGGAGATCATAGCGAAGGAGCTTTCCAAACGCGCGCCGGGCGGCTGCCTGGTCTCGTCGAGAGCGGAGCCCGATAGACCAGAGATACTGAGCGGGGTCTTCCGCGGTAGAACAACTGGGGCTCCTATAACGATCATCGTTAGGAACGTCGACGTAGACTCGGAATTCTACGAGGAGGTCAAATACAAGCCCAGGCCGGGCCACGCGGATTACGTAGCATGGGCTAGGTACAGGGGCTTCAACGACTACAGGGGAGGAGGGATCTTTTCCGGGAGGATCACGGTAGGTCTCGTGGCGGCGGGAGCCGTAGCTAAGGTCCTCCTCAAGCTCCACGGGATCCGCGTGGTGTCCTACGTCAAGAGAATAGGTCACGTGGACGCCTCAATAGACCCCTCTATGGATATCGAGAGCTTAGAGAGGTCTGCGCTCGAGAGCCCCGTGCGGTGCCCCGATCCAAGAGCGTCAACGGCTATGGTGGAGCTACTCCGAGAGGTGCAACGGGAGGGAGATAGCGTAGGCGGCATCGTTGAGACAATAGCAACCGGCCTCCCCCTAGGCTTAGGAGAACCTCCCATGGATACACTCGACGGAGATCTCGCCAAGATTCTATTCGCTATACCGGCCGTGAAAGGCGTGGAGTTCGGCCTTGGCTTCGAGTTGGCCAAGATGCGCGGCAGTGAGGCTAACGATGAGTGGACAGTCCTCGAGGATGGCGGAGAGAAACGCGTGGCCCTCGCCTCGAATAAATGCGGCGGAATCCTAGGAGGACTCAGCACAGGATCCCCGCTCGTCTTCCGCGTGGTCTTCAAGCCGACCCCGACCATAAGGAGGCCGCAGAGAACGGTAGACCTCAGGACCCTTCAATCGACCATCATTGAGGGTCGCGGAAGACATGACCCGTGCGTAGCGGTACGAGGGGCTGCCGCAGTGGAGGCCGCCACATCGATCATCTTGGCTGACCACCTCCTGAGGTGGAACTCTTGGCGAGGAGCTTCCTTCTAGAATTCTACAGATCGAGGATAGATAGGTTGGACTCCGCTATTATCTCGCTCCTCGAGAAGCGCGAGAAGTTCTGTAGGAAGCTAGCTACCGTCAAGAGGAGGCTGGGCTTACCGATAGAGGACGCGGAGCGCGAGGTGGAGGTCCTTAAGCGAGCCGCAAGATACTCGGCCGTCTTCGAAGAAATCGTCAACGAATGCAAGAAGGTTCAACGGGATGAGATGGTCGGCGCCCCGACTTCTCAGCGGTCAGAGCGCGTCGGCGTGATCGGAGCCGGCGAAATGGGGCGCATGCTCGCTTTGATCTTTTCGTCTAGCTCGTTGGAGGTGGGTCTCTACGATTCGGTTCCCGAGCGAGCTGATGCCGCGGCCCGCGCTTTGGAGGCAAAACGCTTTAACAAGCTGGAAGAGCTCGCCGATAGTTGCGACGTCATCGCGGTAGCTGTGCCCAGCTCCGTCGCGCTAAGCCTGCTCAACGAGCTCAAGAAGATCTTCTCGAGTAGAGAGCGGGGGTGCTCGATGATCTTCGACGTCGTCTCATTTAAGCGGGGCGTCATCGACAGTTACAGAGACTTTCCTGTGTGGGTCAAAACCGCCACGATCCATCCGCTGTTCGGCCCTCGCGCCATCGATCCGTGGAGCATGCTCTTCGCCGTCTGTCCCATCCCTGGGCGCGAGGACGACGCCATTTACGTAGTGCGCTTCCTCAAGTCCCTCGGCCTACGAGTCGTGACGTTAGATTGGGAGAAACACGATGAGCTCTTCTCTCTAACCATAAGCGCGAGCTACGCTACCGCTCTCGCGATATTATTGGAGCTCTCAGCCAGATTGCGCCTGCTCCTCCCGATCGAGACTACCAACGCCACGTTCGAGTACCTCTTGCCCTACCTCGGCAGCGTGCTCGGCGAAAAGACCGAGCTTCTAGAGGAGTTGCTAAGTTCGCTCGAGTCGCGGAGAGCCGTGCTGAGCTTAGCCGATAGGCTTAGAGCGGTGGCCGAGGATCCCGCGTCTATAGTCGCCGAAGCCAAGAGCCTAGAAGGTCGGATGGACCTGGGCTGCCAGGGGCGCGCCTGCAACGAGTTCATATACGATTCGCTCGAGCTCTCCCGTTGATGCTAGCTAACGTTCACATCGGTCGTAATCAGTTTTAAGCGGAATCTTCGAGGTCCTCGCCCAGAGTGCCATGGAATTCTACGCCTTGCTAGCGGTGATCGGGGCATCAGCGCTAGCTGGAGCCTTGGCCTCGAGAGCGAGCTATCCGACAGTGTTAGGCTACATGTTAGCCGGGGCGCTCTTCGTGAGGTTGTTGGGGGACAAGACCGACACCGGCCCCGCTCTCGAGCTGTTGGGCCAGCTCGGACTCGCTATGGTAGGCTTCGCCATAGGCGTTGAGATGAGGCTCGAGCAGCTCGAGAGAGTCTCCCGATCCTTAGCCGCTCTAATGATGTTGGACGTGGCCGTGATAACGGCCTTCTGGCTCTCTGCGTCGCATTTCCTGGGCCTCGACGTGACTCAAGCTATAATATTCGCGCTGATCACGCTGTGCTCCTCAACGGCGGCGGTATACAAATCTCTCTCTACCGATGAGAGAGCGAGTTGGGAGCTAAGGCACGTAATATACACCGCATTGATCCTCCAGGACTTCATCGTTATCCTCGCCATTTCGATGCTCGGAGGAGGGGGCATCGGGCTTAAGCCAACGACGAGCTCGCTTGTAGCTGTGGCTCTGTTCCTCATTATTTATAGGTATGGACGGAAGGGCGCGAGGGTCTTCGCTTCTCTCGTTTCGCAAGGCGAGGTCTATGTGGCGACCGCACTCTCAGCTGTCTTAGTTTTTTCGGCTCTCGCGGGCTTTCTCGGTTTGAGTCCGCTCCTCGGAGGACTAGCAGCGGGACTCCTCTTTGGACTATTCGCTGAGCAGCGATTAGCTTCCAGGCTTCACGGATTGATGGAGCTGGGGCTCGTGGCCTACTTCTCGACAATCGGCGCTAAGATCGGCTGGATCCCCGCCACAACGCTACTCGCCATGCTGATGCTGACTCTAGTTTCCGTGTTTGTACGAGTCTTCTCGTTCTCCACGGCTCTTTGGTTGAGCGGCTTCAACCTGCGAGAGTCGCTTCGCGGCGGGGTCCTCATGGCTCCTCTCAGCGAATATGGAGTGGTGCTGGCGGGGGCCGCGGTCAGTAGCGGTTACCTCTCCGGCGGTCACCTACTCGTGACCTTGCTGTTAGTTATCTTTTCGCTGATCCTTTCCAAACCGGCAGCGTTTCTAGCAGAGCTCATGTATCCCCGACTCTATAGAGCTCTCCCAGCCTCTCTTGTTAACTTCGTCGAGGGACCCCTCAGGAGCAGGTACACCAGAATGGCCGGGGCTCTCTCCGAAATCGCGTGGGCTCTATTGAAGTACCTGTCACTCCTGGGGATCGTGTTGGCGGGCTTGACGCTTTTGTGCGTCAAGCTCCCGCTTCACCACAGCTACGAGCTCAGGGCCGGGCTCATCGCGTTCGGCTTAGCCTTAGTCCTAGTCTTCACTCGCATTGCGACGAGGCGCATCCTGAGGAGTAGAGCGGCGAGCTACTGGGGGTCGAGGCGCGAGTTCAGAGCGCTTCTAGACATGGTGCTCTTCTTAGAGTCGGCGCTCTTTTCACTAATCTTCGCGATACTGGGGCTCCAACTCCTCGCCCAAATTTTGACGCCTCTCGAGGAGGAGCCGCGGGCGACGTTGTTGGGTAAGGTCGCGACCATTGTGGTCTTGGTCTCCTCGATGAGCGCGGCGATCTACGACACGCTCAGAGTCTACTCGACGTACAAGAAAATCTCGTCCACTTAAAATCCGCGAAGCGAAATAGCTCAATACGTCAGAGACCTGCGTTCTAAGTCAGGTATTCCCGAGCTCCCTCTAGGCTTATCGCGAATGAGCCGATACCGGAGCAGTTTAACCCCTATGGTGCGGCGGCCGGGATTCGAACCCGGGATTTCCGGCGTGGCAGGCCGGCGTCCTAGTCCAGGCTAGACGACCGCCGCGCGGGAAATGCTACGGTCGGTCCGGCTTAAAACGCTTCGCGCCTCTCGAATCCCGCTGACTAAAAAACACAAATGCATAATTAGCGGTGACCCGAACCGGCGCCGGGGGGCTGAGTTCGTGAGGAATGCATTAAAGCGAGGCTTTCTCGTGTCGTGGGACTGGCTCATGGAAGAGCTCTCGCCGGGCGAGATCGTATTGAGGGGGATCAAGAGGGTTGAAACTTGGGTCACCACGGAGTATCAGGAGGTGGCCGTAGTAGAAATCGAGGGGTTAGGCAAAACGCTCGTGATAGACGGTAAGGTCCAGTCCTCGCTATACGACGAGTTCGTCTACCACGAGGCTTTGGTACATCCGGCCATGGTAACTCACGGCAGACCAAGGCGGGTGCTCATCATCGGAGGGGGTGAGGGGGCGACTCTGCGCGAGGTCCTGAGATACAAGTGCGTCGAAGAGGCAATCATGGTGGACATAGACAGAAGAGTCGTCGAGCTCGCCAAGACTCTGTTACCCGAGTGGCACGACGGAGCCTTCGACGATCCTAGAGCTAAGGTCTTATTCATGGATGGTAGGAGATACGTAGAGGGAGCAGCCGCGCGAGGAGAGAGCTTCGACGTGGTCGTAGTCGATGTGGTAGATCCTCTCGCGGGAGGACCCGCGGTAAAGCTCTACACTGTTGAGTTTTACAAGCTGTTGAAGAAGCTCGTGGGCGAGAGAGGGATCATGGTCACTCAGGCAACGAGTCCGGACCACTACCCTCAGGTATACTTTACGGTGGCCAGGACTATAGCCGAGGTCTTCGATATAGTCAGACCTTACGTAGTTAGCGTGAGGAGCTTCGGGGGGGTCTGGGGCTTCGTGCTTGGGTCCGCCTCGGGAGACCCTAAGGCTCTGAGGTCCGAGGAGGTTGACAAGAAGTTAACGGAACTCTTAGAGAGCGCGCGCGAGAAGTTGAGATTTTATGACGGGGAGACCCACGCTTCGCTCTTCAATCTACCGAAGCACTACAGGAGGATGCTCAGCGAGCCTAGGAGGCCCTCGCGCGACGAGGAGCCGGTCGAGGCGTTATACTGATCGAGTGTTAGTGGTCGAGCGGTATGAAATAGCTCGTCACGCCGTTGCTCGCTAACGCCTCGGACACCGATGCGACGCCGTCCGAGTCCCCTTCGACGTACAGTAACGCTATGCATAGCCCCTCCACATGGCTGTGGATCACTCCGCGTATAACCGGATGCCCGCTCTCGATGATGCGACTCACTTTCTCTCGCTCCTCCGCGCTCCTAGCAGTTGCCACCACGAGGCCGCAACACGCGTGCCTACGATGCGCGTGTTTAGCGTTGTTTAGGAACACTTTCAGGGCCTCTTCTACGATCGCCGACCGCGTCACGCTCCTAGACTTACTGAGCTCAACGAGATCGCGCCAAAGAGAGCTGTCGATCGATACGCCGAACCGCTTCTTTCTCAACCCCTTCTCCCCCTGCTAGCAATGGCAACGTAAATCGCTAACAACACGAGACCCGCCACGGCATTAGGCGAGACGTCTAGCAGCGAGCTTGCAAATAACGATAGCGCAGCCGACGACATCGAGAAAGCCACGCTAGCTGCGAGAGCTCCGCGCGAGCTGCTCGAGGCCGAGGCACCAGCGCTCCCTGGTATCAGGAGAAGCACGTGAGTCATCACGTAGCCCACGATCCTCAGCATAGTTACGACGGCGAGCCCCAGCAGACAATAGAAGAAGGCATCATATAGCCTCGCCCTGAGCCCCGTCAGCTCCGCCTCATTCGGTTGGAGGCCGATCAGCAAGACCTCTTTGTAAATGAGCGAGACCGAAATCATCACTACCATCGAGAAGACTAGGGCTCCGAGAGCCTCGGCCTCGCCCGCGAGCAGCGGATCGCCGAGTAACAGCGTCGAAACGCGTAGCGTCCCTGGATACTCGGAGGCGACGTAGTACGTGGTCAGGACGCCGAGCGAGGCTGTCAACCCGATCGATGCGGCGACCACTCGGTCGGGGTCTGCAGATCGAGACGCCGCTAACCCTATTGCGGCGCTCATCAGGGCTCCGGCGATCGCGGCGGCGGCGAAGTAGTTAAAGTCGAGAGCGATAGAGGAGATGTAGCCTACGGCGCTCGCTAGCAGAGCGGCGTGCGGCAGTGCGCCGCCTAGGAACAGCATCCTTCTAGCTACGAGGAGCGGGCTGAGCGAGCCGAATGCTAAGCACGCTCCTATCGTGGCAGCCAACCACGAGAGAGAGACGGGCTTGAGCGCCGCGAAGCTCAGAACGGCGGCAGAGCTTAAAGCCGCGATTAGCGGGAATACTTTAGTCTGGCTCAAGTTCCCTCCCCTCCGAGTAAATGAGCGCCATCGAGATGGCGATTGCCGCTGCTACCGCGGACGCTAGGAAGATCTCTCTCTCCCGCCTCTCACCACCAGTCAACCCGAGGAGGTCTCGAGCGCTCTCATAGCTCTCGAGAGCAAGCTCGAGGTGCTCGAGAAAGCCTGGCCCAGTCATCGGGGGCGGCACGACGATTGGCGGCACGCCCCACTTTAGAGCAGACCTCGCCAAAATCTCGTCGGCTTGGTCACAGTATTCCACCGTGCCGCCGAAGATCCGCCCGCAGACCACGACCACGTCAACTCTCTTCGTTCTGAGGGCCTCGAGGGCCTCCTCCGCGATATCGGGAGAGGGCGGGACGTCCGGCTCTATCGTCAACACGAGCGACGGTTCTACATTCAGAAATACGGCCGCGTATTGGACGAGCGGGGATGATATCACCCCCCTTAGCCTCGGAGCCTCCGCTGCCCTCGTCTCCAACTCTTCTATCCTGATCAACATGTCTCGCGCCTTCTCTAGGTAGAGATCTCGACCCTCCGGGTCGAGCTCGCTTAATAGAGATGCCACGAACGTCACGAAGCTCTTGAGATTTTCCGGGAGATACAAGACTCCGTGTAGATTAAGTTGGCTCGTCGCCGGATTTCTCAGAAGCTTGATTCCAGGCACTTCGTGTACCACGACGTAAGCTCTCGGCCTCAGCTCCCCGCGCTCGACGAGCTCTTGGATCCTTAACTCGAAGGGTGCGTGAAGCGTCGTAATAATCACGTCGGCTCTCCTCAGGAGCTCGACGTCGCTCGGCTTAAGAGCGTATTCGTGAGGATCAGGGGCTCCGCTCGCTACCGATACCACGCGAGCTCTATCGTCAACGAGCTCGAGCAAATCGCCGACCAGAGGATCCATCGTAACGACCACCGTCAGCTTCTCCTCGGCCTCCGCTGTGCACTTAGAAAGCGCGACCAACAGAAGCGCCACGAGCACGACCCGGAAGGGTCTTCTTATCATTTTGATGTGCACGCCTCCTCGGAGGGATAACCTTTAAGTTGTGCACAAATTAAAATCTGCGTCGATGGAGACTTGACGAGGTGCGAGGACTACTCACTCGAGGCACAAAGCCTCACAGTTACTTTAAACGGCGAACGGATTCTGCAGAATCTCGAGCTCAAGGTAGGAGGCCCGGGCCTGGTTCTAGTTGTCGGCCCCAACGGCGGGGGCAAGACTACGCTCCTGCGCACTATATTAGGTCTCATAAAACCTTCGTCTGGCCGCGTCATATTATGCGGTGAGGACGTGACTGGGAGGCCCTCGCTGGCCGGGAAGCTAGCAGGATACGTGCCTCAGTATCCGCTCACCACGGAGTTTCCCATGACCCCCCTGGAGCTCGTCTCCTTCGAGTGGCTGGCGAGGAGGCGCCGCTGGCCCCGCCTCAATTCTGGGAGAGCTCGCGAGGAGGCTGCGAGGTTACTCGAAGCCGTGGGATTGAGGAGAGAGGCTTGGTCGAACCCCATCAATACGCTCAGCGGAGGCGAGAGGCAGAGAGTCTTCATAGCGAGGGCTCTGGCCCACGACCCGCCGATATTGCTTCTCGACGAGCCTCTCGGGCCCGTCGACCCCGGCAGTAGGCCTCTCCTAGCCGAGCTACTGGCTGACCTCGCGCGCACCAAGATCGTTGTCGTGACCTCGCACGACGTCGAGCACCTGCTCGAGCACGCCACATATCTGCTGCTCCTCAAGCGGGAACGTTACGTGAGGGGTCCTCCCCACGCCGTCTGGAGAGATGAAGTTCTCGAGAGTTTCTTCGGTTCCCCGTGGCGAGGCGCTCTGGCACCGATCGGCACGTGCGTGAGGCGATGAGCGTGCTCCGACCGGAGCGTGACCTCTTCCTCTTCTCGCTAAGGCCTGAGTACGCCAAAGCCCTCTTCTCCGGTCTCAAGAAGTACGAACTCAGGCGGGGCGCCGGGTCGGACCTAAAACGCGGCGACCTGGCCGTGGTCTACGTGAGCGGGAGGATCAAGAGGCTCTTCGGTTGCTTCGAGATAGGCTCCGTATTCAGAGGATCCCCTGAGGAGGTCTGGAGATACGTCTCGTCTAAGAGAGATAGCGGCGTCGGGAGAGACGCCAAGAGATATATAGAAGGGAGCTCGAGGGCCGTGGCAATAGAAGTGGTGAGGCCGAGGGCCTTCTCGCTGAGACCGACGCTAGCTGAGATACGTTCTCTCTTCCCCTCGTGGAGTCCTCCGCTAAGCTACGTCAAGCTGTCGCCGACCGACCCCTTTGTGGTTTTCTTCGTGAGAAGGGCTATGGAGTCCATTCTCTAAATCGAGGCGAGGCCAGGTAAAGGAGCGCTCGCTCAGACCAGCCTAGCTCGGGGCGCTCCGCGCGGGGGATGCTCGAGGTAGGTCCCAGGGACGGCCGCGAACGAATGAGCGCAGCCATCCCAGGGTGAGGAGCGTCTGCGGCCTCGGGCGATTAGTAGCGGCAGGCTCGCCCCTCGGGGGAAACCCCCCTTGGGGCTTACACCCCCGCCCTATCGACCCCGTCTTCTACGGGAGCCCTCGTCCCGCCGCTCGGTCAAGCCGAGCGGCAGGGAACGGCCGCCTCGTCTCGGGGAGGGCTTCCCGCTTAGATGCTTTCAGCGGTTATCCCACGCGGCGTGGCTGCCCGGCGTTGCCCTGCCGGACAACCGGTAGACCAGAGGCCGCGGCGCCCCGTTCCTCTCGTACTAGGGGCACCTTCCCCTCAGGCGGCCAGCGCCCCCCGTGGGTAGAGTCCGACCTGTCTCACGACGGTCTAAACCCAGCTCACGATCCCCTTTAATGGGCGGGCAGCCCCACCCTTGGGGGCAGCTGCACCCCCAGGATGGGAAGAGCCGACATCGATGTAGCAAACCGCGGGGTCGATGGGAGCTCTCGCCCGCGACGACCCTGTTATCCCTGGGGTAACTTTTCTGTCATGCCCGGCCCCCACCAGTGGGGGCACGAGCGTTCGCTAGGCCGCGGTTTCCCGGCCGGACCCCTTACCGTCAAGGGTCCGGTCAGGCCGGCTTTTGCCCTTGCACTCTACGGAGGGTTTCTGACCCCCCTGAGCCGACCTTTGGGCGCCCGTGTTACCTTTTCGCGGGCGTGCCGCCCCAGCCGAACTGCCCACCTGACGCTGTCCCCCGGGCTCCTCCCCAGGGTTAGCCCCACAGGCGGGAGTGGGTGGTGTTTCATTGTCGGCTCTTCCGCCCCCGGAAGGGCGGATTCAACGCCTCCCACCTACGCTACGCACCCCCGCCCGTGAAGCAACGCCAGGCTGCAGTAAAGCTCCACAGGGTCTTCTCTCCCTACGGGGGGTTGCGGGACTGTGCACCCGCTCTGCGTGTTCGCGGGGCCCCGGGCTGGGACAGTGGGGACCTCGTTGATCCGTTCATGCGCGCCGGAACTTACCCGGCAAGGCATTTGGCTACCTTAAGAGAGTCAGAGTTACTCCCGGCCTTCAGCGGCGCTTCGCCCGGTTGTACCCGGGTTTCACGGACCGCCAGTGGCCAGGATTCACCCCCCGTACACACCCTTTCGGGCTAGCGGGGAGCTATGTTTTTATTAAACAGTCAGGTCCCCCTGGGCACTGCGACCTGCGGTCCCAGGTTTCGGCCCAGGACCGCAGGCACCCCTTCTCCCGAAGTTACGGGGCCAATTTGCCGAGTTCCCTAGCCCGGGTTAACCCCCAGACGCCTTGGGCTTCTCACCCTGGGGCACCTGTGTCGGTTCTCGGTACGGGCGCGGGGGATCGTTCCCGGCCCCCTTTTCACGGGCTCCGGGGGTCAGCCGAACCCGCCTAGCGGCGGGCCATTCCCCCCTCAGACCGGTTCTCGCCGTGACGGCACTCCCCGGTCCACGGGAAGTTAGCGGAGGCGGCGACCCCCGTCGGCCTACCCCGAAGCGTCGGAGGCCGGGCCTCGCGTTGCCGCGAAGCCTACCCCCGCGGCACGGGAATGTTAACCCGTTTCCCTTTCGCGGGCACCGGGTTACGGGCCCGCTTAGGACCGGCTGACCCTTGGCCGACGACCGTTGCCAAGGAACCCTTGCCCTTTCTGGCGGAGGGGATTCTCACCCCTCTTCGCTGCTACTGCCGCCGGGATCCGCGCTCGGTGCGGGTCCATCGGACCTCACGGCCCGACTTCTGCCCCGCCCCGACGCCCGCCTACCGGATCTCCACCGCAAAGCGGTGGAGCCCCGGGGTCTCGGCGGCCGGCTTAGCCCCGACCAATCTTCGGGGCCCCCGGCCTCGGCGGGTGAGCTGTTACGCACTCCATCTCCGGCGGGCTCCTCTCGTGAGGAAACGCCCGCCTTTAGAGGATGGCTGCTGCTAGGCCCACCTCCCCGCTGTCTTAGGCCGGGGACGCCCTTTGGGCTTGGCACTTAGCCGGCACTTAGGGGCCTTAACCCCGGTCCGGGTTGTTCCCCTCTCGGCCCTCAGGCTTACCCCGAGGAGCCCCACTCCCGCCATCTACGGCGGCCGCAGGTTCGGAGTTTGACTGGAGGCCGGAGCCTCTCGGCTCCTGCGCCCCCAATCAGTAACTCTACCCCACGACCGGCCTCCGGCGGGGCTGGGCTGAGACCCACTTCGGCGGGAACCAGCTATCACCGGGCTAGATTGGTCTTTTGCCCCTAGACGGGGGTCATGGGAACGAATTGCACGTCAGAACCCCTTCGGGCCTCCACCGGGGTTTCCCCCGGCTTCACCCTGCCCCCGCCTAGATCGCCCGGTTTCTGGTCTCACGGCCGTGACTCCGGGCCCTTTGGGACCCCGCCCCTCACCGCTCTCACGAGAGCGGCTGCGGGCAGTCGGTTTCCCTACGCCTTCGGGGCTCGACCCCCTTAAGCTCGCCACGGCCGTGAACTCCCCGGCCCGTGTTTCTAGACGGAAGGCGCGACCCCGGTCGCCTCCCCTCGTACTCGCAGGTCGCCCTGCTTTCCTTCGGGGGGCTCACTCCTTTCGGGCCGCGCCCTGTGTCGCCGCTCGGTTTCAGGCTCTTTTCACCCCCCTTCCGGGGTTCTTTTCAGCTTTCCCTCACGGTACTTGTTCGCTATCGGTCTCGGGACGTGTTTAGGCTTGGAAGCTGGTGGCTCCCAACTTCCCACGGCCAAGCCAGGCCGTGGTACTCTGGTCCTCGGCGAGGGCCACCGCGGTTTTGCCTACGGGGCTATCACCCTCTACGGCGGGGCGTTCCAGCCCACTTCGGCTACCGCGGCTAGGCCCTCTCGGGCTCGAAGCCCAGCCGAGGACCCTATAACCCCACATCCCCCCGCGCTCTTCGCGCGGGGGTTTGGTCTGGCCTCTCCCCCTTTCGGTCGCCCCTACTCAGGGGATCCCGTTTGGTTTCTCTTCCTCCCCCTACTAAGATGTTTCCGTTCGGGGGGTTCCCGCTCGGTACTCCTCCTCGCGGAGTTTCCCGAGCGCCGCCGGCTATTTGCCGGCGGCAGGAAGTCCCATTCGGGGATCCCGGGTTCAAAGGCCGCATGCGCCTACCCCGGGCTTATCGCAGCTTGCCACGCCCTTCGTCGGCGCCCGAGCCGAGCCATCCACCGAGCGGCTTGACGCCGCAGACGCCGGGGAACCTACCTTATCGAGCCCTCCGCGCGGAGCGCCCCGAGCTAGGCTGGTCTGAGCGAGCGCTCCTTTACCTGGCCTCATGGTCGGCGCTTAAAGACTCTCATCGCCCTAGCGCCGACTAGGCCCTTCACTCGGGAGCAAGAGCTCCCGAGTTGCATGAAGAGAGGCCGGCGCCGCTGCGAGCTCGAGCCGCTCGACGCGCCCTCATGTCTGCGCCGACGCGCCCCGCCGCCGGTCTTGGACCGCGACTGGAGGTGATCCAGCCGCAGGTTCCCCTACGGCTACCTTGTTACGACTTCTCCCCCCTCGCAGGGAAGAGGTTCGACCCGACCCCTCGCGGAGCCAGGCCTCACCCCTTCCCCACTCGGGTGGAGCGACGGGCGGTGTGTGCAAGGAGCAGGGACGTATTCACCGCGCGATGTTGACGCGCGGTTACTAGGGATTCCTCGTTCACGAGGGCGAGTTACAGCCCTCGATCCCTACTGCGGCCGGGTTTGAGGGATTGCCTCCCCCTTTCGGGGTCGGTACCCGCTGTCCCGGCCATTGTAGCCCGCGTGCAGCCCGGGGGTTTCGGGGCATGCTGACCTGCCGTGGCCCCCTCCTTCCTCCGCCTTGAACGGCGGCAGTCCCCCTAGTGTGCTCCGGCCCCGGAGGGCCGGATAGCAACTAGGGGCGGGGATCTCGCTCGTTACCGGACTTAACCGGACACCTCACGGCACGAGTTCGCCCACGCCGTGGCGCCCGATAGGGTATGAGACGCCACGGGCGTGTCTGGCGACGGCCATGCACCTCCTCTCAGCGCGTCGGGCAAGGTCTTCAACCTGGCCGTCATCCTGCTGTCGCCCCCGGTAAGTTTCCCGGCGTTGACTCCAATTAAGCCGCAGGCTCCACCCCTTGTGTGCTCCCCCGCCAATTCCTTTAAGTTTCAGCCTTGCGGCCGTACTCCCCAGGCGGCGGGCTTAACGGCTTCCCTGCGGCACTGGGCGGGCTCTAAGCCCGCCCAACACCTAGCCCGCATCGTTTACAGCCGGGACTCTCCGGGGCGGCCGGCTGGGGCGGTCTGCGATCGAAGATGAGAGATCGAGAGCTCCGGGTTGACGTGTACGATGCGTATGAGCGTAGATCTGGCGCGGGGCCCCGCTTCGAGGCGCTCTCCGACTCTTCCGTTATACAACGGAGAGCGGCGGTTCCCGTCCCAGCGAAAAACAGCTAATGCGCTCCCAGCCGTGCCGCCTACCCGGGTATCTAATCCGGTTCGCTCCCCCGGCTTTCGCCCCTCACCGTCGGGCGCGTTCCAGCCGGGCGCCTTCGCCACTGGTCGTCCTGCCGGGATTATAGGATTTCGCCCCTACCCCGGCAGTACCCCCGGCCTCTCCCGCCCCCTAGCCCGGCAGTATCCCCGCAGGCCCTCGGGTTGAGCCCGAGGATTTGCGCGAGGACTTGCCGGGCCGGCTACGGGCGCTTTAGGCCCAATAACCGTCCCGACCACTCGCGGGGCTGGTATTACCGCGGCGGCTGACACCAGACTTGCCCCCCGCTTATTGCCCCCGCCTTTTTACAGCGGGGAAAAGCTCCCCCAGAAGGGAGCACTCGGGGTGACCCCGTCACGGTTGCCCGCATTGCGGAGGTTTCCCGCCTGGTGCGCCCCGTAGGGCCTGGGCCCTTGTCTCAGGGCCCATCTGGGGGCTCCCGCTCTCACGGCCCCTACCCGTTATCGGCTTGGCGGGCCGTTACCCCGCCAACTACCTGATGGGCCGCAGCCCCATCCTCGGGCGGCGCGCCGGCGATAACCCCCGGCGAGCCCTTTCGGTGGAGGACCCTTCCAGGCGCCCCCCACCTATGGGGGATTAGCTCCAGTTTCCCGGAGTTGTCCCCCTCCCGAGGGTAGGTTAGCCACGTGTTACTCAGCCGTGCGCCACGCCCCGCAGCGGCGGGGCGTACGACTCCCATGGCTTAGCGCCACCCCGATAGCGGTCGGGTCCGGCAGGATCAACCGGAGTTACGGCCGCAAGATCGGCGGGGCGAATGTAGTGAAACACGGGGCGCGTCGACAGCGCCAGAGGGCGCGTCGAGCGGCTCGAGCTCGCAGCGGCGCCGGCCTCTCTCGGGCTCGAGTTTGCTCCATCCCTCCGACCAGAGGGATGGAGGGTCCTCGAGCCCTCACGCGTTGAGATTCCATCCTCCTATTATTATCTACGGGAAGCCGCGGTCTATTAAGCGTTACCGCGGCGCTCCTGTGCCCGAGGATGGAGGCTAGCCGCTCACGCCTGGAGCCCGCAGGCTCCGCGTCGCGGCTGCACCGCCGGACCTCGGGCATTGGATATTATAATCTGACGTAGATTTAAGGTTTCGCGCGGAGGCGCGAGGACTTTGAGCTTGAGGTTAGGACGCGAGCTCGGGCGCTACAGATACGACGTCGACGTGGTCGTGGTGGGAGGAGGCCCCGCTGGTCTCGCGGCAGCACTTTATTTGAGGAGGTTTGAGCTCAGCACCCTGGTGATCACAGAAACCATAGGGGGGCAGCTTTCTCTCTCCCCGCTTGTAGAGAATTACCCAGGCATTCCTGGACTTAGGGGCGCGGAGCTCGCGCTCAGGATGAGGCAGCAAGCGGAGAAGGCTGGAGCGACTATAGTGCTCGATAGAGTAGTAAGCGTGGAGGGCGAAGGCGGGAGCTTCGGGGTCTCAGGCTCCAGGGGAACCGAAGCCAAGGCCAGAGCGGTCATCGTGGCGATCGGCGCCAAGAGGAGAAGGCTCGGAGTGCCGGGCGAGGCTGAGTTCGTGGGCAGAGGCGTCAGTTACTGTGGGATTTGCGATGCCCCCCTCTATAAAGGGGCCAAGCACGTCGTAGTAGTGGGTGGGGGAGACAGCGCAGCCGAGAGCGCTCTCCTATTGAGTCGATTGGTCGAGAAAGTCTCTCTAGTGCACAGGAGAGACTCCCTGAGGGCTCAGCCGATCTACGCGAGAGCGTTGAGAGAAGCAGGCAACATCGAAATGGTTCTCGAGAGTAGGGTCGTGAGAATAATCGGAGACGAAAGAGTGAGAGCCGTGGAACTCCACAACGTCAGGACGGGTGAGAGCAAAGTCTTAGAGGTCGATGGCGTGTTCATAGAAATAGGCTTCGAGCCTGACGTAGAGTTCGCGAGGAGGCTGGGTCTCGAGACGGACGATGAGGGCTACATCGTAGTCAACGAGTGGATGGAGACCAGCAAGCCTGGCATATTCGCGGCGGGGGACTGTACAACCAAGTGGAAGGGCTTCAGACAGGTGCTCGTGGCGGCAGCGCAAGGAGCCATTGCGGCTCGTAGCGCCTATGAGTTCGTTCGAGGCTTAACGAGGGCCTCGCGAGCTTGAGCGCGTGTAGCCCTGGATGAGCGATTGGTGGACCGGCCGGGACTCGAACCCGGGACCTCTCGGGTGCAAGCCGAGCGCTCTTCCAGGCTGAGCTACCGGCCCCGCCGATAACTTCTCGAAACAGGTTTTAAGAATTCGGCGTGCTCTCCGAGTCTTCCTGAATTCTATCGGCCATTGGCACGAAGACCGCGATGCCATCCTCGAGGGTCACGTCCACTTCCTCGCCTATCTCGGGGTCTCTGTTGCTCTTCAGCCTGCCGAGCAGCTTCAGCCCTCCCACATCCGCTATGGCTACTCTGAGCGGAGGCGTGAAGCCTATGGGAGGCACGTATATCGTCGTGTACGTGAGGATCCTTCCTCGACAGTTTCCAAGCTTTTCGTAAAGAAAGTCTATAGAGCCGCAGCTGCATCTGGCCTTGTGGGGATAGTAGCGCTTACCGCAGTTGCGACACATCTGCACAATGAGCTCAGAGCTCATCACCAACCCACCTCGTAGACCAACGTATAGGCGTTGTTACCGAAGCCTCCCATGCTCATGGATATGGCCACTTCGACATCTCTCTTCACCTGTCTTTCGCCGGCCTCGCGCCTCAATTGGAGGAATATCTCGTAGGCCTGAGCAACACCAGTGGCGCCTATGGGGTGTCCCTTGCTCTTGAGCCCTCCGCTCGAGTTAATGGGCAGATCGCCGTCGAGAGCCGTGACGCCCTCCATGGTGGCTTTCCAAGACTCGCCCCGAGGGAAGAAGCCCATGCTCTCGAGCTCGACGAGCTCCAGTATCGTGGCCATGTCGTGGAGCTCAACAAGCCCCACGTCTCTGAGAGAGAGACCAGCTCTCCTGAGGGCAAGCTCCGTGGAGAGCCTGACCGCTCTCAGGTCTAAGAGATCCTCTCTCTCGTGTACAACATGCGTGTCCGTAGCCCCGGCGACCGACTTCACCACGACGGGCTTGCTCGTGTAGCTAAGAGCCAGCTCGAGGGGGGCCAATATTACAGCCGCTGCGCCGTCGCTTATGGGAGTATAATCCATTACTCTCAGAGGGTCGGCCACGATCTTTGAGGAGAAGTACTCCTCGAGCGTGATGCGCTTCTGAAAGTGGGCCTTTGGGTTGAGGCTGCCATTGTAGTGATTTTTTATAGCCACGTAGGCCAGAGCCTCCCTCGGGGCTTTATGCACGTGCAAATAGTACCTGGCTAGGAGCGCGGCGTAGCTGGGGAGAGTCACCCCAACCCTGCGCTCGTAGTCGTGGGTCAGGCCCGCTATTATCGTAGCGTTCTCTTGAGTGGAGAGGTGCGTCATCTTCTCACCGCCCACGACCATGACGAGTTCCGCCATGCCGCTCGCCACCATTAGCCAGCCAGCACAGAGCGCACTGCCTCCGCTACCGCTGGTGTTCTCAGTCCTCATCACGAGAGCCCCCTCGAGTCCCAAGTAACCGGCTAGAGTGTTAGCTACGCCTAGTCTTCCTTCGTAGTTCTCCGGGCTCATAGCGCCCACGACGAGCCCGTCGAGCTTTTCGACACGTGAGGAGCGGAGAGCTTCGAGGGACGCCTCGATCATTAGGTTCAAAAGACTTCTACCCTCGTGCTTACCGAAACGCGTCATCCCGGCGCCTATGATAGCCACGGGTCGCAAGAAAGATCCCTTGGGAGACGCTACTGCTACTGTCTATAAAAAATTAGCCTAGAGTTGAAAGATGATCTCTCGGGCTCGCGCGAGGAGAGCTGTTATTAAAGCGGGGGCTCGGAGATTTTAGCGGGCGAGCCGTGTTAGCTCAGCGCCGGGGTGGCCGAGCGGACCAAGGCGGTGGGCTCGAGACCCTGTTCCCGGCTCTTCACTAAAGAGGGAGACCCACTGCCCTCTGCGGGGCGCGCGGGTTCGAATCCCGCCCCCGGCGCCAACAATGCTTATTCCGTCTTACGCTCTAAAGATAAGAGCCTAGAGAACTCAAAGGCGAAGCGAGCGTGAACGTGGAGAGCGCCGCAGAACTCGAGAAGAGAGCGGAGCCGCTAGAGATGCTCAGACGCATTCTTAGGAAGCAACATTATCACTTTGTCAATAAACATACAGCCGTTAAGACTTGCAATTGGACTAAGAGCGCGATAACGAGAGGGATCTTCTGCTATAAGTGTAAGTTCTACGGAATAGAGAGCCATCGTTGTATACAGATGTCGCCGGCAGTGCTGTGGTGCTGGAATATGTGCGTTCACTGCTGGCGCGCGAGAGCTCAAGATCTGGGCTTTGAGTGGTTCGAAGTCTCTATGGAGAGCTACGAAGATGACGCGGAGAAGCTCGCTGACGCGGTTATCGATGCCCAGAGGAGACTTCTATCGGGATTTCTCGGGAATCCGCGCGCCAATAGAAAGTTGGCCGAGGAGGCAATGAGGCCAAAGCACGTGGCGATAAGCTTAGCCGGAGAGCCCACCCTTTATCCAAAGCTGCTCGAGCTCGTGAGGGCCTTCCACCGTAGGGGCATGACGACCTTTCTCGTGACGCGCGGCGTGAGGCCGGACGTTCTCGAGAGGCTGCGCGATGAAGAGCCGCCCACGCAGGTATACTTGAGCGTGGAGTCTTATACCAAAGAGATGTACGAGAGCGTGAACAAGCCAGCGGTCCCGAGGGCCTGGGAGCTCACCCTCCAGAGTGTAGAAGTGTTGAGAGACTTCGGGACGCCCACCGTGCTGAGGCTTACCGTGATGCGAGGCATCAACTTGGACGAGAAAGCCGTCGAAGGCTTCAGTTGGTTTGTCGATAAGATGCAACCAACTTTCGTAGAGGTTAAAGCGTACATGCACGTGGGGGCGAGCACGCTCAGGCTCCCCAGGATCGCCATGCCATCGCACGAGGAGGTGAAGAAATTTGCCGAGTCCCTGTCAAGGAGGACGGGCTATGGAGTGGCCAATGAGAGTAGGGAGAGTAGAGTGGTCGTGCTATCGATGCGTGATTCTTTCCCCAAATATGGCGAAGGTTGTCGATAGGGAGGCTTCGCTGAGCGCTGCCCTTAAGCTGAGAATGAGAAATAGAGGTGGAAAGATTAATTCATTATTCTATTCTATAATTAACCTATTCTATGCTGAGCACTTCTATGAAGATTTTGCTCTTCTCCGAGTAAACTCTAATAATGGAACTACCGCTTCTCGCTATGGATCTCTTTATTAGTGAGTGCGTTAAGCCTTCTATTCCCTCTTTATGGTCACGCGCCTCCAATACGATGGGGCGAGCTCCCCATAACGCTCTCACCCTCCTGGCGACTCTATCGTTAGGGACACCCACATAGAATCCCCCGTGTGGCCTGAGGCTCGAGAGCGCCTCGGCGGTCCTGCCCGTGAAGGAGTAAACTACGACCTCGCCCACTATCTTGGCAGCTAGATCTCTCACGACTTCGAGTACCTTGAAGTAGAGGTCCCCCTCGATAGGAGTCGCCGGCGGACGCGTGGTCGAAGCGAGCTTCTCGGCCTCGGTCGATATTCTCGCCAACCAAGCTACGGCCTCCACGGGATAAGCTCCCACGGCCGTCTCTGCCGTCAACATTAGGCCGTCGACTCCCTCGAGGACCGCATTGTATACGTCAACGACCTCGCTCCTAGTTGGCACAGGGGAGTTGAGCATAGAAGTCAAAAGTTGCGTAGCCACGTAGACGGGCTTCCTCGCGGATCTCGCGCTTACTATTAGCGATCGCTGTAGTGACGGAAGCTCCTCGAGGCCAAAGTGCTTACCCAAGTCGCCTCGCGCGATCACGATACCGTCAGACACGCGTAGTATCTCATCCAGGTTCCGAACACCTTCTCTCGTCTCGATCTTCGCAAAAACGGCAACGTCACCCGCCCCCAGCGATTCAAGCTCTCTCCTCACCTCGATTAGCTGCTTGGGGCTATCAACAAAGCTGACCATTAAGTGCGAGAAGCCTCGCTTCACGGCGTACTCGAGGTCTCGCTTATCTTTCTTCGTGAAGAGAGGAAGAGGGATTCTCTTACCGAGCACAGCTACCGAAGCGCGACTCGATATGCGCCCAGCCTTAACGACGATGGCTCGCGCTCTGCGCCTTTGGACTTCCTCTATCTTCAACATCGGCACCCCGTCGCCTATTAGCAACAAATCTCCGACCTCGAGCACGTCGAAGACTTCTTCGTGGGGGATCGGTAATCGGTCTCTCTCTAACGTAGAATCGCCCGGCTCGAGCAACAAGCTCTCGCCCACCTCGATCAACCTGCTGGGGATGTAGCCCAACCTAGCGTTAGGCCCTTGGAGGTCGCCCGCAAGAGAAAGAGGTCCCCTCTCGGTCTCCGCCTCTCGAATCCCTCGAACATACTCATCCCACTCCTCGGCGGTTCCGTGACTGAAGTTAATGCGGAAGACTTCAGCACCCTCCTTAGCCATCTCGACGACGACCTCCGCGCTTTTGCTCGCCGGCCCCAGGGTAGCGATGATTTTCGTGTTCCTCATGGGCAAAGGCACCAAGCCGCGACTCTGCACTCGTTCCAGATGATCGCCCGCCATTTAAAAACCAGCACAAAGGCGGCACTCAACCACCGAGCGGCTTAGGATACGTTTTAAGCAAGAGCTCCCGCACGAATTTTCACGCGTTTACGTTTAAAACTCTCTTCCGCGTCTTGTGTGTTGAGTTACGACGCGGGCGCAGGGGATCTCTTTGGTCAACAAAAAGTACGTCTACAGCTTCCTCGAGGCGGACCCGAGCGATAAGAAGAAGTATGGTGGCAAAGGCGCTGGCCTCGCTCTGATGAGCCGGGCCGGGCTCCCGGTGCCTCCTGGTTTCATAATAACGACGGATGCGTGCAAGGACTTCTACGCCCCAATAAAAATTGAGATGGAGTCTCTCCTGAAGGAATTGGAGCGTGACCCTCCCCCGGCGGTGCGGGACAAGATCATCAAAGAGCTCTGGTCGATGATAGACGCGCTCGATCTCCCCGCCGGCTTGATGGATGAGGTCCGCGAGTACATGGCATGGCTCGAGAGAGAGCGCGGTCTGCGCTTTGGAGACCCGAGGAGGCCTCTGCTCGTCTCGGTGAGGTCGGGAGCTCCCGTCTCCATGCCTGGGATGCTTGACACGGTCCTCAACCTGGGCCTTAACGACGAGACGGTAGAAGGCCTAGCTTCGATGACCGGAGACGAGAGGTTCGCCTATGACTCCTACAGAAGGTTCCTCCAAATGTTCGGTAAGATCGTATTGGGCGTCGACGAGAAGAGGTTCTCCGAGAACTTAGAGAGGATCAAGGCGAAATATGGTGCTAAATACGATGTGGAAATACCGCTCGAGGGCCTGAAAGAGCTCGTTGAGGAGCACAAGCGGGTCATCGTTGAGGAGCGAGGAAGCCTCGTCGCGGATCCCTACTCTCAATTAGAGCTGGCGATCAAGGCCGTTTTCAGGTCTTGGATGAACCCTCGCGCCATCTTCTACCGGTTGGCCAATAAGATAAGAAGCGATGTCGCCGAGTGCACCGCCGTCAATATACAATCCATGGTCTTCGGTAATATGGGCATCGACTCTGGTACGGGCGTAGTCTTCACGCGAAACGTCGCCACGGGGGAGAACGAGCTTTACGGTGAGTATTTGCCCAACGCGCAAGGAGAGGACGTAGTAGCGGGCGTGAGGACTCCTCTGCCCATTTCCAAGCTCAAGGACGCGTTCCCCGAGCTCTATAGGGAGCTTTACGAGAAGAGTAAAATGCTGGAAGTCATCGCTAGGGAAGTTCAAGACATAGAGTTCACTGTCGAGCGAGGCAAGCTCTTCTTCCTCCAGACGCGAGATGCGAAGATGACCCCCCTCGCGCGCGTGAAGACTGCAGTCGACATGGCCATGGACGGAATAATCACCAAGGAGGAGGCTGTGCTCAAGGTGAGACCGGAGCACGTGATTCAACTTCTCTACCCCAGGATCGACGAGCGAGCTGGTGTCAAACCGATCGCGAGGGGCCTAGCGGCCTCCCCAGGAGCGGTGAGCGGCCAAGTAGTCTTCGACCCCGACGAAGCAGTCGAATGGGCGAGACAAGGTAAGCAGGTAATATTAGTCCGCGTCGAGACGAAGCCCGACGATGTGCACGGCTTCTACGCTGCTCGCGGCATCTTGACTAGCCGCGGCGGCATGACTTCTCACGCGGCGGTGGTAGCCAGAGGGATAGGGAAACCCGCCGTTGTTGGAGCCGAGGCCATCAAGATAAGCTACGAGGAGAGCCTCTTCCGAGTAGATGGGCACGTGGTCAGGAAAGGAGACTGGATAACCATCGATGGCAGCACAGGCGCTATTTACCTCGGAGTGGTGCCGACTCAGCAGCCGGAGATAGGACGAGAACTCAAAATCCTCATGGAGTGGGCCGACTCCTTTAGGAGGATCGGAGTCAGGGCGAACGCCGACGTGGTCGAGGACGCGATCATGGCGAAGGAGTATGGCGCCGAGGGCATAGGGCTCCTACGCATCGAGAGAATGTTCCGCAAGCCCGAGAGGCTGGCTCTTCTGCGACAGGTGATCCTCTCCGAGAAAAGTGAGGAACGCGAGGCTCTAATGAGGAGGCTCGCTGAACTCGTCAAAGAGGAGTTCAAGAGGATCTTCGAGATCATGGACGGGCTCCCAGTCGTCGTGAGATTGATAGACCCACCTCTACACGAGTTCCTACCAAAGCCGGAAGAGGTTCTAAGAGAAGTCTACGAGCTCAAATTACAGGGAGCAAGCGCCGAGCTAATCGCCGAGAGAGAGAGGTTTTACAAGAGAGTGGCCGCACTCTACGAAGCCAACCCAATGATGGGTCACAGAGGTGTACGCGTGGGCATCACCTTCCCCGAAATTTACAGAGGACTAGCTAGGGCCATACTAGAGGCGGCTGCGGAGCTCTTGCTCGAGGGTAAGAGACCCATCGTTGAAATAATGATACCTCAGGTCTCTGACGTAGAGGAGATCAGGTTCGTGAAGAGATTCGCGATAGAGCCGGTAGCGTCGGCTATCGAGAGAGAGAAGGGGATCAGGGTCCCGTTCAAGATCGGAACAATGATAGAGACCGTCAGAGCGTGCTTAACCGCCGATCGAATAGCTGAGGAAGTAGAATTCTTCAGCTTTGGGACGAACGATCTCACACAGGCTACATTTAGCTTCAGTAGAGATGATGTAGAAAGCAAGTTCCTACCGCAATACCTGGAGCACGGTATCTTGAGGAGCAACCCCTTCGAAACGATAGATTCGATAGGCGTGGGGGAGCTTGTGAGGATAGGCGTAGAGCGCGGACGGAGAACAAGACCGGATCTAGAAATAGGGGTATGCGGTGAGCATGGGGGCGACCCCGCTTCGATAGAATTCTTCCTCAACGTCGGGCTAGATTACGTCAGCGCTTCGCCCTCTAGAGTGCTCGTCGCGAGGCTTGCTGCGGCTCACGCGTCGCTGAAGGCGAAGACGAGGGGCTGAGTAAGTTTTCGCGCGTTTTTCGCTTGAAATCATCTCATGTAAATGTGGGGAATGCGCAGGAAGGAATCATCAGAGTCGCTCCACTTCCTCATCGCGCGGCTCGGTTTTGTTGTCTCATCATGTTTAGCTTTTTTGTTCTTAGTTTTTACTTGGCTACGTACACTCTTATCTTTCATTTTCCTCCTCAATATTGTTCTCTCTGGGCGTACTCAACCTCTTGAGCCTTACCCCCACGAGAGCTCTCTCTTTGAACCTACGCAAACCCTCGAGCGCGCCCTCAACGACGCTCTCCACGTACCTTTCATCTTTTTCGTCGGGTCTCGCGTTGGTCCATAGACCGATCGCGCTCACCTCGCCTATTGAGAAAGCCGGTATGACTAGGGAGACGGCCTTGGCTTTCTTGGCTCTGACCGTCAAATAGAGCGCGGCCGTGTCCACGTCTATTGTCGTGATGCCTAATCTCCTTATCACGGTCGAAGCCGAGGTTCTACAAATCTCCTCGAGATTTCTAATCGGAGCTCCTACACTGAGGACTACCTCCTCCTCATAGTCGACACCAAGCGCCTCCAAGGACTCTGCCACCTCGATCGCGAGCTTAAAGCTCGCGATTGCCGGAGCTTCAGGTGAGTAGTACGCGTCCAGCGATCTATCAAATCTCGCGGCCCCGACACAGAGCACGAGCTGGGGTCGGCCCTGGACTAAGTACACACCCAAGCCTATTTTGACGAGAACCCTCGCCCCTTTCCTGAGGAGCTCCTCGAGTAGTACCGGTAGGAGAGAGGCGCCGTAACGCGTCACGACCACACTCGCTCCGCGGAAAGTCCCCACGGCAGAGCGAATCCAATAGGGCCCCTCAATTTCTTCGCGTATCCTATCGAGACGCTCGACGGCCACGTCGAAAATCCACTGGTTGTCGGTGAGCAGAGATAGCTCGGCTAGCTGCTCTGTCGGGACGAGCTCCGTGCCCTTATATTCTGCTTTTTCTCTCTCGCGCATCTGTCCCCTCTACCTTTATCTCCTCTCCGATCTGATACTCGCTATCTCGTCCTCCTCTTTAAGTGCATTAAGCGTCCCGATGAGGCTTAAGCGTCGAGGTCTCTCGGAAATTAGTGTAGAGCTTCTCCGACTCCTCCTCAAATCTTCTCAAATCGATTGGAAGTCCATCGATTAGTGCCAACTTTGGCTTGAGCGAGCTGAGCTCCAGGAGAAGCGATGAGCCTGGGCCCAGCGATCTGGGGCGCTCGTAGATGAGAAGATCGGGCGAGTACCCACGTCCTATCTGAGACTTTGATTCGTCAACTAAACTCCAGCCTGAGAACATCATTGATGCGAGGTCTCCCACCTCTATCTCTCTCCAACGCGTATAGGCTACGAGTGAGCGCTCTAAGAGAAGGGGCTGCCAAGAGTTCGTGTAAGGTGTGAGGAAGCCTGGCTCGCATAATCCCAAGAAGATTCTGCCCCGCATGGCATAAACGAGCTCATCCAAC
Organism: Fervidicoccaceae archaeon; assembly: GCA_038878695.1. NCBI lineage: Archaea > Thermoproteati > Thermoproteota > Thermoprotei > Fervidicoccales > Fervidicoccaceae > Fervidicoccaceae archaeon. Next base: position 348,637 of record JAVZVD010000001.1, on the reverse strand, counting down.
GGAAGCTCGCCTCCCCGCCCTCTCCACGCCGAGAGATGAGGACAATGCACGAGGCGGATTTCTCGCCTTTTCTTCGCAAGCTCTAGGTCGCGTGACGTGAGCCAGCCGCTAGTAACTACCACGAGGAGGTCTAAGGCCTCTCCCAACTTTGCCACAATGTAGTCGAGAGGAGAGCGACCGAAGACCTCGATGAACTTCAACGTAGTATAGCGGCTGAGCCCTGCTAAGAGAGTGAGAGCTCTTCTCTCCTCGACTATCTTTTCCACCTCATCTAGAGATGCTCGCTCTTCTCGCAATAGCTCGGTCTCTGAGAGACAGACAAGAGTCCTATCGTGCGCGAGAGGATGCCTCTCCAGGGCTCGCGCTGCCGAGCTCGTGAGAGTCACGATGCCAGTCGGAACCGCCATAGAGAGGCCGGTGAAGCCCAGAGCTAAGTGCCACGTCAAGTTCCACCTAGCTAGGAGCTCAACGTCGAGGGGGCCAATCGTGGTCCGTGGGCAGAGATCGTCCCCCGGGACGCTGGCGGTGAAGGCGTCGAAGGGAGCTTGCGCCGCCACTCCGCCGCCGCAGTCTATTACGAGACCGCTCTTGTCCTTTTCCCCCACCCTCAGGCCCCATGCATCCAAGAGAGCGGATTCTGCTCGGAGAACGCTCAGCCTATCATTGATCGATCCCACGAGGGCAGATAGATTCTTTAAGAGGATCGGCTCACGAGCACCTTCCACGGCCTTGCACCGCGACGTCACGCTTAATAGAGGGGTATCGGTCTATTAAATAGGCCGTAGCCTTCGCTCTACGTTTTAACCGGACGATGTCCCGCCGAGAGGTGCTCAACGATCCGCTCTACGGAAGAGGTGGAAAGGGCTTGAAGTGTCCGCGCTGTGGATCGAGTATGGAATACAAGATGGAGTCCGAGCGCGTGAACGGGGCCTCGCGTAAGATATCGTCATACTACAAATGTGTAGCCTGTAACTATAAAATGTCAGATCAGAATATACTGATAGTTTACTCAGACAAAACAATAAAGTTTATAATATCAAAATAATTTTTCTCTTTTCGTAATAAATGAAATAGATCCCACTCTCCTCTAAAGGTCCAACCGCAACGGAGAGGTAGTAGTCTTCTCATGGTTAGGACTAAATTACTTAAATTATTATCGTCGGAATGCGGAGCCGCAGACCTCATCTCAACGTCATTCGATCTAGTAGGGGACATAATAATTCTCAGGCCGCTAATCCCTCTCAGAGATCCCCTCTCCTTAGAGGAGAGGCTCGGCGAAGCGGCAAAATGCGTTGCGGAGAGGCTCTTGGCCAGGCTCCCCTACGTCAAATCGGTCCACCTAGCGTCGACGCCTATTGAGGGTGAGTACAGGACGAGGAAGCTCATCTACTTGGCTGGAGAGAGAAGGACGCTCACGATCTACCGTGAGCACGGCTGCTCCTTCGTAGTAGACGTGGAGAGAACCTTCGTGACTCCGAGACTCAGCTTTGAACGTAGAAGGGTGGCCGAGCTAGTGCGAGCCGGCGAAGTAGTTGTGAATATGTTCGCCGGGACGGGGCTCTTCAGCGTGCTGATAGCTAAGCTCTCGAGACCAAAGGTCGTCTACTCTATCGATAAGAGTCCGCTGGCTTACTCCCTAATGGTGGAGAACGTCAAGCTCAACTCGGTCGAGGGAGTAGTCGTGCCGCTATTAGGCGACTGTAGGGAAATAATCAGAGAGAGATTGCGAGGAGAGGCCGACCGCGTCTTAATGCCTCTCCCGAGCTTTTCTGCGAGTTTTTACGAGCATGCCATCGAGGCTCTACGAGAAGAAGGAGGGATAATACATGCATACGAGTTTGTCAAACTGAGACGCGGCGAGAGTAAGCGAGAGGCCCCTCTCAGGGCCTTCGAGAGAATACGTGAGATAGTGAGGCACTTAAACGTTGAATTGGACTATTTGGGCGGTCGAATTGTTAGGAGCGTAGGTCCTAGAATGCTCCAGGTAGTCGTAGATTTTCGAGCACGGAAGCCCGGAGGAGGCTCGGGCTAGGAGCCCCTGTGGAGAACGCGAGCAATTAGCGAGCCCCTCCCCTCCATAGCGAATGGGAGCCAGCCAAGCGCCGCGTACGCGAGAGCTGCGAATTCGAGAAGCAGAAAGAGCGGGCCCAGCGTCTCCAAAGGACGAGGGAAAGACGCTATGGCTAGCGGGACCGCGAATCTGGCGAACCAGAGGCTCCCCCCATCGCGCATACGTGATGTTCTCCTCCTCCTGTAATACTTCAACGGAGACGCGCTGAGAAGCGCTAGGAGAAGGAGAATAGCCGGATCCATTGGGCACCCGGAGTAGATGCTCGCTATCATTAAGATCGTGTGCACATTCAAAGGTAGGCCGGCGAAGTACTCGCGCGAGGGTACTCTGCGCACTAATCTCCAATATGAAATTGTAATTATCGAAGCGGCATACATCGTCGCGAGCGCGTCGTGGAGAAACGTGTAATAGATCACGGAAGGGGTCACGATTTGGTGTAATCTATCGAATACGCGATCAAGCAGCTCGCCACGTTCGCTGGTAGTTCCCAGCCTCCTGGCGAGATAGCCGTCTAGGGCATCTACAGATAAGCAGACCATCACGAGTCGACACGCTAGCTCCGTTTTCCCCTCCATGGCAAAGATCAGCGCGATGACGGCTAGGGGGCCTGTCGAAAGCGTGAGGATATCGGGCGCCCAAGAGACTATTGAGTCGGGCCGAAGTCGGGTCCTCTGAGCGTCGCCACTAATCACGGCTAGCTCATCTCGCCGGCTATAGTCGTGTCGGCGAGTCAGCCGAGTCCCAGCTCGCCGGATACTATACTAGAGTTCGCTCAACGATGTTACGCTCGACGTATTCCGGCTCTAACATGCTGACTATGTAGTCGAATGCGTGCTCGGGTCTCGTGTGCGCGCCACAGCTGTAGACGTCGATGGTCGCGAAAGCGTGCTCCGGCCAGGTGTGGACCGAGATGTGGCTTTCTAGTATTATCGCCACTACAGAGGCGCCTAGCCCTATCTTCCACGCTTTCACGTCGAGGAGCCTCATATTGCCTATCTTCACAGCCTCACGCACTACGTTCTCTAAGAAGACGCTGTCCATGAGCTTTTTGACGTCGCAATTGTAGGCGCTCCCGTAAACGTGCTTACCGTAAACCCTCGGCGCTCTGTGTTGCGTCTCGAGAGCCCTTCCTGTCACAGTCCTCGCCGCAGTGCGGGCTCCCTCCACCTCTCGAGCACCGGGGTTAAAGCGAGAACCCCGTGAAATTTAAACATAGCCTCATAGACTAGATAGTTGAAACTCGCCGGATAATGCGAGTATCAATGGCCCGACTGCGCACATAACGCGGGCGACTCTCATGGTAAATGGAAGTAGCGGGGAGATCACGCGTTCCGAGAGACGGATGAGAGCATTCTTCGATTACGATATAATAATAGATAACAAATTTGACATATATGTTGTACTGGGTAATTTTCATCCGCCCGGTGCGGTGCTAGCCGTCAAGAAATACTCGCTGGCTCCCCCTTCAACTGCTTGGCCCTGGAAACTAGGCGGCGCAGGGCTTAAGCGAGAATTTGAGGTTTGTGAGCCATCGGTAATGAGTTCCAGTCAACGAGTTTACTGGGACCTCGAGCTGAAAGCCCCCTTCCCTGTGCTTTCGACGTCAAGCGTGCGCGCGCATTTATTGCCAGAGCTCGGCCTCGAGAGGCTCATTAAACGTGCTCGAGACGTGCTCGAGATGCGCGCGCTAGAAGCGGTAGACCGGTTACATTCGCTTGCCGGAGTTCCAAGCAACGCTCTCGGCGTTACCGGGAGCCTGCTCTTGGGGACGCAGAAGTTGGGGGTCAGCGACGTTGACCTCATCGTCTACGATTGTTCATACGCTGGGGCGATCCGCGAGGTAGAGCCGCTGGAGCCTCTCCGCGGTCGCGATCTTCTTGAGTGGTCGCTGCGGGCCTCCCGTAGAACGGGGTTGCCCCCCACCTCAGCTGTTATGCTCTATGATAAAGCGCGACGCGGTTCTCTCGATGGTATGCTCGTATCGATCCTCTACGTTGAGCCGAGGCCTCGTCGCGCGGCTCCACTGATTGGTTGCAATTATCTCGGTGAGGCCGAGCTATTAATCGAGTTCGAGCCGCTGGGCTGCCAGCACCATTACTTCCCTCACATACTCGAGGGCAGAGTGCTCGAGGTCCTGCGAGCACCGCGCGCTATAAGCTCGAGGCGAGGAGGAATCAAGGTGATCTCCTTCGAGTCGCTCTACGCCTCGATCCCGGACCTCTACCCCTCCTGTCGAGCTGCGGGCAAATTATTTGAGTGCCATGATGGAGCATACGCTCTCTTAGTCGGTCTAAGGGAGGCGCGAAGTTTTCTTGTTCCTCTCGGGTCTCTCTCGGTTGAGCCCGCGGGCTTCTCCGCGAGATAGAGCGACTCGAGGGCCCTCCTTAGCAGGTCCCTCCTAGCTCTGAATAAGGGGAAGGAGGACGCGAGGGCTCCGCTAACCGTAAATAAGAGAAAGAGGGCTCTCCAAGTCACCGTGATCCTTTCCCCCAGAAAAGCGGCTAGGCCTAACTCAAAGAAGCCGCTGCCCCCGGGCGTTGGCATGACGCTCATCACGTAGGTCGACGACAAAGCCCCAACTAGCAGCACCAGAGAAGAAGGCTCCGCAGGTGGCCCCTCTCCGGGCGAGTACTTGAGCAACGCGGCCAATCCCAGCGCCTGGGCATACTGGGCCAAGAGGGTGGTGAAGAAAGCGGCCGCGTGCAAACTCAGTCCCATGGTTCTCGAGAGAACCCTTGCAAAGTAAGCGTATCTCCGCGAGAGCTCCCCGCTGATGCGGGGGAATCTCCTTGCGAGTCTTTCGAGTAGCCTGAGCATCGGGCTCTCCTCGCGCGCAGTCGCCACGAGGCCTGCTACCCACACAATGAGCAGTAGAGCGGAGACTAGCACGGCAAACGCGGTCTTGGGGAGCATGATCACTCCTACCGCTAACGTGAGCGCCGAGAGAACGACCGCATCATAGAACGACTCCAGCAGTCCAGCCGCGAACGCCTTTTCCACCTCGATCCTATTAAGCGAGATCAAAACCGCGACTCTGGTCGGCTCGGCCGCTATACTGCCAGGGCTCAAGAGGCCGGAGAGGTTGCCAAGCAGCCTCGCCGTTAGCGCGCTCGAGAGGGATGCGCGGGCTCCGACGAAGTGCACCAAAAGATATAACCTTAACGCTCTAACGAGCTCGCCCACCGTCAGTCCCGCGAAGACCGAAGCGGCTCCGAAGATTCCCACCTCGGAGAGCGCTTCGAGCGGATTTACGCGCAACGCCAGCGAGAAGATAACATACGCGGTTACAACCGTGAGCGAGCTGACCAGAAGCGCTGCTATGGCTTTAGTCGAGATAGTCAATCCCGGCTCGGGCCCCCCCGCAGTCTAAAGGCTAAGAGTCCGGCGACAACTTAAAGTGCAGCGGCTCCTGAGGACGCGAGGGGCTTCCACACATTGGTGGAAATTATAGATGAAGAAGTCTTGAAGAAGATTGCGTTGGCTGGTAAAATCCTCGCTACAGTCAAGAGAGAGGCTAGAGGGCTCATCAAGCCTCACCGCAGCTATCTCGAGATAGCTGAGAAGATAGAGAGCCGCATAAGGGAGCTTGGAGGCGAGCCGGCCTTTCCTTGCAATCTGAGTTGGGGGAGCGAGGCTGCTCACTACTCTCCTCTCCTCGACGATACGAGGACTGTGCCTCCCGAGGGAATAATGAAGGTGGACGTTGGAGTGCATATAGACGGCTACCCCGTTGACGCTGCCTTCAGCGTAGACCTCTCGGGCGAGAATCAACTGTTGATCCAAGCCGTTGAGGAGGCTCTGGAGAGGGCTCTCGAGGTGGTCGGGCCCGGTGTCAAGGTGAAAATTATCGGTGAGGTTATCGAGCATACGCTAAAGCGATATGGCGTGAAGCCCGTGAGGAACCTAGCCGGTCACACTATGTCGAGATACAGGCTTCACGCGGGACTCAGCATTCCGAACACGAGTAGCGGGGGGTCAGGCTCCTTAGGGCCGGGGACCATAGTAGCTTTGGAGCCCTTCGCCACGACGGGGATCGGTTATGTGGTCAATGGCGACGCCGTCACGATCTTCTCCTTTACTAAGCCCTACGTTAAGGCGAAAGATGGGGGGCGAGATGATATTTTCGCAAATATTTACTCACAGAGATCAACTCTGCCGTTCACCGAGCGATGGTATGCCAGGCTCGGCGATCTTGCGAGCTTCAGAAAAGGCCTCGCCGATCTCCGCAAGAAGAAGTACCTGACCGAGTATCCCGTATTGATAGAAGCGACGGGCCATCAGGTCTCTCAGGCGGAGGAAACCGTTGTGATCTTAAAGAACGAGGCGATAGTAGTAACCAGGTGAGAGAGCAGGCGACTCTCGTTATCGTTCTCATCGGTTAGACTTTAGCTCTCTATTCCGTCTGCAAGCCATCAGCGTGACAAGCGCGCCCGCAAGTATAGACGATGCGTAAAGCGCTCTCGCAATTAGATCCTCCCCCGCGGGAACTTCGCGAGCCTTATTGGGTCTCACCGTGGCTATGGGAGGGAGCTCGGTCGGAGTAAAGATGGTAGAGGGGCTAATTGTCGATTCGAAGTAAAGCTCAGGCTGAGGAGCAAGCTGGGGGAGCAGGACCAGCGCCGCTTTAACGTTAGACCACTCGACGAGCAGAATCGCTGCCACCTCGACGCTCGGCAGCTCGAGAGGCGGGGCGTAGCATTGAGCCGGAGGCACGCTCAGCGTCTCGTTCTTCAGCGCGCGCTCGAGCAGTCCACCCGCATAAGTGTAGCTGCGCGCGGAGCCTCCCTCGAGTATTACGAGCCTTATCTCCGACGGTCTACCTAACTCTCCTGTCAGCATCTCAACATAATATCTGCCACGCCAGGGCTCATCGCAAGCGACAGTCTTTACGAGTAGAGCAGCCGCCCCGAATATTGTGATGTTTAGAGGACTGACCCTTATCACGAGGGGGGCCTCGCTTCCATCAGCGATAATCTTCGCCTTCACGCCCTGAGCTGCGATCTCCACTGCATTGGCAACTAGAGTCGTGTTACAGGGGACCTCGGAGAGCTCTCTCCCATCGATCTTCAGACTTATACCGTAGCTGGCGTAGGCGACGCGGGCAAGAGGGCGCTCGTCGCATCGGATCTCCGCGGAGCTCTCCAGCGCTCCGGCCAACGCTCCAAGGTATGTTAACGCTATGAGCGAAAACAGAAGTAATAGAATGGAGAGAGTCAGTTTCTCTTTAGAAGAAAAGATAAGTTCTATCTTTAATGTCTTTATTAATATTTTTCCAATTCTTTCTCGAACACTGCCATCTCTCGACGAACCCGTGTAGACCACGTGGGTAACTCCTCCGGTCTGAGTGGGTACTCCTCGTAGATCTTCTTTATCCTCTTCACGCTCGAAGATAGAAGGCCCAGACTCAAGAGTAACTTAGGCCTCTTGGCCATTTTTAGGAGGACAGAAAGCTCTGAGCTCACGCGATTAAGTACACTGTCTCTTATCTCGGCTCTCTTACCCAGAACGTCTACGTCCTCGCCGCTCACCACGCCTCTTTCTATTAGGAATTCCAGGTCCTCGTTTTCAAGGCGTTGCAAGAACATCCTGACTAGGTCCAGCGCGGCCTGCCTAGCGCCGAGCTCGTGCATATAGCAGATGTTGGCTGCCCACAACGACTCCAGCGAGGTCGGTAGCCCTCTCTCGGCAGCGCTTCTCAGAGCCTCGGAGAGACAATAAGCCGAAGTCATAGCGTAACCTATTCCTCCACCATGTAAGGGGTTCACGTGGAAGGCCGAGTCTCCCACTGCCGCTATTCCTTTCCACACGAGCGTGTCCAGTGGTCTTCTCGTCGGAACCTGCGCCCCCCCGCTTGCCACGTGTCTCTTAATCTTGATAATACTCCTCCTTGAGAGCAGACTCTCAAGCAGCGATGCTGGACTTAGATTACGCCCTCCCTGCACGCCTAGGCCTATGTTCACGAGATCACCGCCGTGGGGGAAGAGCCACCAATAGCCTCCCGGAGCCGCTTCTTGATCCAAGTATATTCTGAGGACCTCGGGCTCTTCGACCTCCTCGACTTCTGCTAGAATCCTATAAGCTATATTGGAGTCTCTCGCATCTAGCTGCTCCGCTAGGGGCCACTCCCGTGGCAACTTCCTCCTAACGATCGCCGCGACGCCGCTCGCGTCTACTACTAGCTCTGAGCGGATTTCGAACGTGCCCCCGCGAGCCGAGGCCCTTATCCCAACCACACCATCGGAGTCGAGCAATGGCTCGAGGACTCTCGTCTCTAGCAGAAGCTCCGCGCCTTTCCTCTCGGCTTCTCTTAGGAGGAGCTGTCCGTAGGATTTCCTGTCTATTATGTAGCCCCTGCCCCGCACCTCAACGTAGTTCCTGGAGCTCGGCGAGAACACCCTCACGGATCGCACGCTCTGCATCAGCGAGGGGCCGGAGGGCTCGGGCAGGCCCAGCCTCTCTACGTGATGGGCTCCGAGCGCGTTGCCGCAAGGTTTGCTCCAGACCTCTTCCCAGGACTTAGACTCTACGACTGCTATGCTGTACTCGGATCCTCTGGTGAGAAAATAAGCTAGAGCGGAGCCTGCCGGCCCCGCCCCCACCACGACCACGTCGTAGCGGAGAGAGCCCAATGTCCTCACTCTCGCGCGCAAATGCTCGAGAGAGCTTTTAGCGCCTTTTCCCTTAGTTGAGTCATCTCCTCTGGAGCAATGGGCTCGGACGTGATGACTCTTATATTGATGAGTTGCAAGATCCCCTTCCCTACGTTCAAAAAGACGAACTCTACCTTACCCGAGCTGAACTCGATAAGTCCACTAGCATCGACGTAGAGAAGCGAGGTCTCCCCGACACTCAACGAGCGACTTGGCTCGCGCGGCAAACGCTCGCAGCGTATTAAGAAGACATCGATGGAGTAGAAGCACTCAAGCTCGTCACACACTTCGAGGACTCTCTCGTGTTCTCGCGGCCAGTGCTCCCTCAGCTCGATGTCGTTCTTCGATTGCACGAAATCTTCAGCCTCTGCTCTCGACGCGCTCGATCTCGAAGTAGGTTGCAAGCTTCTCGCCACAGTAGGGGCATCTGTAGCGCAGCCTCTTCGCGTCGGCCTCGCAGAAAAACGCGTTCAGCGTCTTGCTACATTTATCGCAATAGTAAACGAGCCTCTTCGATATGTCGAGTTTGATCGAGCACACGGCGCACTTCTTTGTCACCCAGCCCAAATGGCCCATGGCGTTTATCCCGCGTGCTCTGCCCACAGACAATTTTCTTCCCCTCGGAGCTTCATGAGACCGAATGGAGTGACGAAATAGGATATTATAAGCGCGTGCCGAGGTCTGTCCCGAGAGAAGCTAACAGTTCTCCGGCGCCTTGCATTGCTCGAGCTAAATTTAAGAGCCCTTATCGCTATCTCAATTCGTCAGAGGACAACGAGGACTCGCGGGCGATGAGCGAGCTCGAGATCCCCGTAGAATGGAGGAGGTTCAGGTATCGAGGGAAGAGCCTAGAGGAGCTACTCACCATGCCGATGGACGATCTCGTAAAGCTTCTACCTTCGAGACAAAGAAGATCTCTCCTCAGAGGGTTCACACCGGCGCAGGTGAAGTTGCTACAAAACCTGAGAAAGGCGAAGAAAAGAGGGAAGGCTGTCGTTAAAACTCACGCGAGAGACGCTATAATTTTGCCCGAGTTCGTCGGCATGACGGTAGCCGTCTACAACGGTAAGGAGTTCGTTCACGTGAAAATAGTCCCAGAAATGATAGGTAGACGGCTGGGCGAATTCAGTCCAACAACGAAGATAGTTCATCACGGAGAGCCAGGCCTCAAAGCGACCAGGAGCTCAATGTTCGTCGCCATGAAGTAAGCGACGCTCTCCTGGAGTCCTCGGACAAAGAAGATCTTAATTAAGGAGGAACGTTAACCGCAAAGCCTTGCTCATAGAATTCACGCTCGCGGGAGGAAGAGGTCGACGTGAAGAGGTGGTCCTATAGCATTCAGCTGGCCGATGAGGCGCTCGTCGCAAAGGCCGTGGCGAGGGATTTACCTCTATCCGTGAAGAGGCTCGTCAACCTAGCAAGGGCCATAAAGGGAATGAGGCTCGAGGAAGCTAGAAGCTTCTTAGAGTTGGTGGCCGCTGGTAAGCAGCCCGTCCCGCATTGGAGATATAAAGGGAAGACGGCTCACCACAGGGGCGTCTCTGAGAGGTGGGGGGTCCCCCAGGCCAAATATCCGGTTAAGGCCGCGAGGCTTCTGTTGAAGCTGCTGAGGAATCTTGAGGCTAACGCTGAGAACAAGGACCTCGACCTCTCCAGGTTAAGGATAATTCACGTGGGCGTCCATAAGAGTTATACGCTGAAGAGATACATGCCCAGGGCCTTCGGCAGATCCACGCCAAAGTACAAACGACACTCTCACGTAGAAATTGTGGCAGTAGAGGCGTGAGGTTGAGGTAGAGCGATTTGGTCAACGTGAAGAGGTACTTCATTGAGAGAGGACTAACGAAGGTGAAGATCGACGAGTACATGGCAAAGCACTTCTACAGAGCTGGGTACGTTGGAGTTGATATTTACAAGACCCCTCTCGGCACGAGACTGGTCATATATGCCGAGAGGCCGGCCTTCATCATAGGGAGAAGAGGGCAGACCATAAGAACCCTCGGAGCCTTCTTCGAGAGACACTTCGGGCTCGAGAATCCCCAGCTCACGATTATGCCCATCGAGAATCCCGATCTCAATGCTCGCGTGGTGGCGTTCAGGATCGTCACGGCATTAGAGAGAGGCTATCACTTCAGGCGAGTCGCCAACGCCGCTCTCAAAAGGATAATGGCTGCGGGAGCCGTGGGAGCGGAGATAACGATTGCCGGGAAGCTCACGAGCGAGAGAGCTAGACACGAGAAGTTCAGGGCTGGTAAAATATACAAAACTGGGAGCCAGGCCACCCTGACGACGGAGAAGGCAGTAGCTCACGCGCTCCTCAAGCCTGGAATATATGGAGTTAAAGTAGTTATAGTGAAGCCTCTCAAGCCGGAAGACTATATGGCTTTGAGAGCCCCCGAGGGGGCGAGCCTCAGCGCTACGGAGGCGGAGGTGAGCGAGCGTGAAACCCGATGAGCTTAGAAAATTAAGCACGGAAGATAAGAGAGCTAGGCTAACCGAAATCAGACGAGAGCTCCTCAAATTGAGGATGCAGGCCGACCTAGGCACCCTTTCGAATCCTGGAAAGCTCCGCGCTCTGAGGAGGACGATAGCGAGGATCTCGACAATTTTGCGCGAAGAAGAGAGAGGAAGAGAGAGCTCCGTGGGAGCGAGTAGAGAGGGGAGGGGCTCGCGGGTATGAAGCGTCGTGTCCCTACATACAAAGACCTCTTTGGTAAATGGCTCGTCGTCGCTCATGCTCTCGACGACGGTTTAGTGGGCCTCTCCGGCGTATTACACAATGAGACTGCCAAGACTGTGGTGTTGAGCACCGCTAGAGGACCCAAGACTTTGTTGAAAACTTCTCTGATGAGTATGAACGTGTGCGAACGTGAGAATGAGCGTTGTAAGAAATTATACGCGTGGGAGCTCGCGGGAAGACCGCATGACAGATTGAAACGTAAGTATTGGAAGCGGGGGAGAAGTTTTGCCTAAGAAGAAGGCTTTGAGAGATCCCGGGGTCCCAGGAGTAGAGCTCCCTAAGACGACGTGCGACGACGAGAATTGCCCCTTCCATGGCTCTCTGAAAGTGAGAGGGCTGATTCTCGAGGGAGTGGTAGTGAAATCCAAGATGGAGAGGACCGTGGTGGTGCGACGCGATTACCTCCACTACGATGAAAAATACAGGAGATACGAGCGGAGAAAGAGCATACTACACGCTCATAATCCGCCCTGCATAAATGCCAAGGAAGGGGATGTCGTAATCGTGGGAGAAGTCCGGCCGTTGTCGAAGACCGTCTCGTTCGTCGTGCTGGCTGTTAAGAGGTAGGAAGCGGGGAATCGCGGTGGTTTCAAATGCCAAAAAAACTCTCTTATCAGAGGACGAGAGTCGCGGTCGGGCTACAAGTGGGAAGCAGAGTCAAGGTTGCCGATAATAGCGGAGCACACGAGGTCATGGTGATCGGCGTTCCGGGCTACAAGGGAAGACTTAGAAGGGTGCCCAGCGCTGGGGTAGGCGATTTGGTCATCGTTAGCGTCAAGAAAGGCATCCCGGAGATGAGGAAGCAGATCTTCCCAGCAGTGGTTGTGAGACAGAAGAGACCTTTCAGGCGGAAGGATGGCACGTGGGTGAGGTTTGAAGAAAACGCCGTAGTGATAATGACGCCCGAGGGAACGCCCAAGGGAACGGAGATACGCGGGCCCGTGGCGAAGGAGGCGGCAGAGAGATGGCCTAAGATAGCCGCTCTGGCTACTCTGATAATCTAAGCTGTCGCGGTGATAGAACTTGTCTTTCACGAAGTCATCACAACCTAGAAAGCAACGCAAAGCTCTTTACGAGGCGCCACTTCACCGAAGGCGCAAGCTCATGGTGGCCCCTCTCTCTAAGGAGCTGCGCGAGAAGTACGGAATAAAGAGGATCCCGGTCCGAGTGGGAGACATCGTGAGGATAGTGCGAGGATCCTTCATTGGGAGAGAGGGCAGAGTAGCTAGGGTCGATTTAGAGGACTTGCGGATATACGTCGAGGGGGTGACTAGAGAGAGGAGCGATGGGACCCCCATCATGGTTCCGATCCACCCGAGCAAAGTCGAAATAATTAAGCTCGAACTATCTGACAAGGCTCGAAGAAAACTCGTCGAGAGGCTGGGCAAGAGAGCAGGCGAGGTCGAGTAACTATGGCCAGGATGGGCGGAACCAGACATCTGAAGCCATATGCGGCTCCGAGCTTTTGGCCTATCCCCGTGAAGGAGAGGCCCTGGACCGTCAAACCGTCGCCCGGTCCTCACTCCGCTAACTCATCGATCCCTCTGTTATTAGTGGTGAGAGACCTCCTGGGTTATGCTACTTCAGCTAGGGAGGCCAGGAGAATTATCTCGAGCGGTCTTATCCGAGTCGATGGAGTTGCCAGGAAAGATTACAAATTCCCCGTTGGTCCGATGGATGTGATCCAAGTGGTGCCCGAGCACAGATTCTACAGAGTGATCCCCGATCCTACCAAGTTCTTGAAAATAGTAGAGGTGGGAGAAGACGAGGCGTCAATAAAACCCCTCAAGATAGTCGACAAGACCACCGTGAAGGGAGGACACATCCAGCTGCACCTAATGGACGGTAGAAACGTCCTAATTCGCGTCTCGGATCCTAGAAAGCCCGTGGAGGACGTCTACGAGACTAGAGGGACGTTAGTGATCAAATTGCCCTCGCAGGAGATCGTGGACTACATTCCGCTCCAGGTAAACAACTACGGATTGATCATGGCTGGTAGAAACGTAGGTAAGCACGGTAGGATAGCCGAAATAAGACGCCTCGAGAAGAGGAAGGGAGGAGAAGTCACCCTAGTTGACGACAAGAACACCACCCTGAGGTCTCTCATAGACTACGTTCTGGTCGTCGGGAGAGAGAGGCCTCTAGTGACGCTGTGAGGTGGTGGGATCCCTTGTTGACGCCAGAGCTGAAGTCCGGATCCGCGATGGTTAGCTTCGAGGAAGTCCTAGCAAGGGTCAGAGAGAGGTGGCGACGCAATCCAATGCTCAGACCTAGGATAGCCAAAGTCACTGTGAACGTGTGTCTAGGCGAGAGTGGCGAGAGGCTTCTCAAAGTCGCCGAGATGCTTAAGAAGTTGACAGGCCAAGAGCCGAAGCTCAGAAGAGCTAAGAGAACTATACGCGAGTTTGGAATAAAACGCGGGGAGCCCATAGCCGCAGCCGTAACACTCAGAGGAGAGAAGGCTCTGAGCTTTCTCAAAAAGGCCCTCAGTGCCGTAGGCAATAGATTAAAGTTCTCGAGCTTCGACGAGCACGGCAACGTGAGCTTTGGCATAGCCGAGTACGTCAGCATCCCCGGCGCAGTCTACGATCCGAACGTGGGGATGTTCGGTATGGATGTGTGCATCACAGTGGAGAGAGCCGGCTATAGAGTGGCTAGGCGGAGAAGAAGGCGTACCAGAATCCCCAAGAGGCATAGAGTCTCCAGAGAGGAGGCGGCTGCGCTTCTCGCCGAGGAACTCGGAGTGAAAATAGTCCCATGAGATGAGAGTCCATGGGTAAAATCAGACCTCCCAAGCCCAGGATCTACGGGCGCGGAGCCGTTAAGTGTAGGAGGTGCGGTTCTCACGACAGCGTAATTCGTAGATACGGCATCTACTTGTGCAGGCAGTGCTTCAGGGAAGTAGCCTTCGAGATGGGCTTTAGGAAATACATGTAGCGCGGGTGAGAGTGTTTGGTAGCCATTGATACGCTCGCTAACGCGTTGACCGCTATAACGAACGCCGAGGCCAGGGCGAAGAGAGAGGTCGTAGTCTATCCCGCCTCGAGGTTGCTCATAGAGGTTCTGAGAACGTTGCAGCGAGCAGGTTACATTGGCGAAATCGAGTACATTGACGACGGGAGGCAAGGCAAAGTTAAAGTCCAACTGCTCGGGAGAATAAACAAAGCCGGAGCAGTGAAGCCGAGGCACAGTGTTAAGCTCGCCGAATTGGTCGAGATGCCCCAGTGGCTAAGGAGGTATCTACCTGCTAGGGATATGGGCCTCCTGGTCCTCTCGACCCCCTCAGGCATTATGAGTCACAGAGAGGCCCTCGAGAGAAGGACGGGCGGAGTGCTCGTGGCCTACGTTTATTGACGCGCGAGGTGTTGTATGTTATGCGGAGCCTCCGAGAGAGCCGCGCAATAGACATTCCCAGCGGAGTTTACGTAGAAGTGCAAGGCAAAAGGGTCACCGTCCGGGGACCCAAGGGAGTGCTCACGCGCGACTTCAGTCACGCTCGCAAAGTCTCTATCACACTCAACGAGGATAAGATAATCGTCGAGACGCACTTTGCTGGACGAAAGGAGAAGGCTTTGGTTGGCTCCGTTGCCGCTCACATAAAAAACATGATCTTGGGAGTTACTAGAGGCTTCAGATATAAGATGAAGATAATCAGCACGCACTTCCCTATATTAATTGAAGTCGCGAAAGACGAGGTTCTGATAAAGAACTTCCTCGGTGAGAAGGCGCCGCGTAGGGCTAGGGTGGAGGAAGGAGTGCGGGTGTGGGTAGATGGGCAAGACCTGATCTTAGAGGGCATCGATGTTGAGAGGGTTGGGCAGACGGCCGCTAACATTGAGTCTGCCTGTAAAATCCGGGACAAAGATAGGAGAGTCTTCATGGACGGGATATATCTGTACGAGAGGGGATTCGCGAGTTGAGCCTCTCAGAGCGAGCCAAGACGCGGCGCACACTAAAAAGACTGCTAAAAAGGCTGAGGAGAAGAACTCCTGAGTTCAAGAGGAGACTCCACAACTCATTAAAGAAGTTCGAGCGAAGGGACTCGTGGAGGAAGCCGAAGGGTAACGACAATAAGATGAGGCTGCAGTTGAAAGGCTATCCGCCTATAGTAAAAGAAGGATATAGGAGCGCTAGGCTGATCCGTGGTCTTCACCCTTCCGGGCTCATCCCCGTTGTCATCGCAAACCTTAAAGATGCGGAGAGCCTGAGCCCCGATAAGCATGTAATCTACATATCGTCAACGGTCGGCTTGAGGAAGAGGGTCGAGCTCGAGAGGGTACTCAAGGAGAGAGGCTTCAGGATAGCGAATGAGAGGGGAGTGTCTTGACCGACTACACGCTACAGAAGAGGTTAGCTGCCGAGATCTTGGGAGTAGGTATTTCGAGGATTAAGGTGAAGATCGAGTCAGACGATGACCGCGAAGCATTAGAGGGAGCCATCACGCGAGACGACGTAAGGAGGCTCCTCGAGAGAGGTTTAATTCGCGTTGAGCCTGAGAAGTCGAACAGTCGGGGAAGAGCGAGAGAGAATAGAGAAAGGAGAAGAGAGGGCAGAAGCAGAGGGCCCGGCAAGCGTAAAGGCAAAGCCACAGCCAGGAGCGACGAGAAGAGAGCTTGGATCATGAGAGCTAGGAAAATGAGAAAATATTTGAAATATTTGAGAGATAAAGGTCACATAGATAGAAAAACATATAGAAAGTATTACATGCTTGTCAAAGGCGGGAAGTTCTCTAGCTTAGCCGCTCTGAGACTTTCTCTCGAGAAAGAAGTCTCTAGGAAATGATGAGGTGAGATCTTCTAATGGCTAAAGGCCCCAAATATAAGGTGCCCAGGAGGAGAAGGAGAGAGGGTAAGACGAACTATAGAAAGAGGTACATCATTATCTTATCTGGGAAACCGAGATTAGTAATAAGAAGAAGCAATAAATATATCGAAGCGAAAATAGTTAAAAGTAAGCCTCAAGGAGATGAGGTGCTCGTAGCCGCTCACAGTATAGAACTCGTCAAAAAATTCGGCTGGAAGGGGAGTACCTCATCTACGCCCGCCGCCTACTTAGTTGGATACCTCGTTGGGCTGAGGGCCCTTCGCTGTGGCGTGAAAGAAGCCGTCCCCGACATAGGGTTACACAGGCCTGTGCCCGGCGCAAGAGTGTTCGCCGTGATAAAGGGGTCTCGCGACGCAGGATTAAGCGTGCCAGCCTCAGAGCAGGTCCTCCCGAGTCCGGAGAGAATAAGAGGGGAGCACGTAGCAGCTTACGCCGAGCTCCTCGAGCGCGAGAACCCCGAGGCTTTGAAAGTCAGGTTCTCGTTGCTGCTGGCCCGCGGCTTTCATCCAAAAGATTACCCGAAGCACTTCGATGAGACACTGAGAAGGATAGCCGAGGAAGAGGGGGCCGCGGCCGCCAAGGCTCAAGCCGCGAGCGCAGAGGCAGCGAGGTGAATCTCTTGAGTGGCGACGTCCTTGAGAGGCGCGCGGAATTCTCTCGAGAAGAGTGGGTGCCTAGGACTAAAGTTGGTAGATTAGTTAAAGAGGGGAGAATTACAACTATTCAAGAATTATTTGAAATGAATTTACCGATACTGGAACCAGAGATAATAGATTATCTCGTGCCTAACCTGAAGAACGAAGTTATCGATATCAAGATAGTCCAAAGACAGACAGACGCCGGCGAGGTGTCGAGGTTTCGTGTGACGGTAGTAGTAGGCGATGAGGGCGGCCTGGTCGGCGTGGGAAGCGGCAAGGCCAAGCAACTTCGCGACGCCATAGAGAAGGCAATAGTCGATGCCAAGCTGAATATCATACCGGTGAGGAGAGGTTGCGGTAGCTGGGAATGCACCTGCGGTAGACCCCATAGCCTCCCCTTTAGGGTAATAGGTAAGTGCGGAAGTGTTCGCGTCACTCTCTATCCGGCTCCGCGCGGCACGGGCTTAGTGATCGGGGACGCGGGCAAAGTCGTCCTAAGGTTGGCCGGCATCTTGGACGTGTGGTCCAAAACGCTCGGTAACACGAGGACCACGTACAACTTCGCTAGAGCGGTTTACGATGCGCTCAGAAGGACGTATGCTCTGGTGACGGTCGAGGACTGGAGAGCGTGGTGATTCTAGTGGAGGTGGAGAAGACGAGACCTGCGAGCGCTGAGAAAGCGCTACTGGCTATAGTGAGGATCCGAGGAAGTGTAAACGTTAGACCGGAGGTGGAGAGGGCTCTGCGACATCTCAGATTGACAAGGAGATACTCAATGGTCATATTCCCCGCCGACAAGCCTGGTCTCGAAGGCATGCTCAGAGTGGCGTCTAGTTGGATAACATGGGGAGAAATCAACAGAGAGGTTCTAATCGAGGTTCTTAGAAGGCGCGGCAGGGTTCCTGGCGGAGCGAGGCTCACCGACGAATACGTGAAGAGTCGGCTCGGGCTCTCGGGCATCGAAGAGCTGGCGGATAAGCTCTTATCTAGCGAGCTAGAGCTCCACAAGCTTGAAGCATACGTAAAGCCAGTTTTCAGACTCTCTCCTCCGCGCGGAGGATTCAAAAGGACGATTAAAAAACCGATAAGTTCCGGCGGTGAGACAGGCTATCGGGGGAACCGCATCAACGAGCTCATATTGAGAATGCTGTAGTGTCCTCAGATCGTAGCGAAGAGGGGTCGGGGGCATGGTAGCCCGAAGGAGGAAGAAGAGTAGGAAGCTCAGAGGCAGAACTAGGACCATGGGATGGGGGAGGATAGGACAGCACAGAAAAAGCGGTTCGCGAGGAGGGCGCGGAGCTGTCGGTTTTCATAAGCATAAGTGGAGCTGGACGGTCAAGTACGCTCCCGATTGGTACGGCAAGCACGGCTTCACGAGGCCTCAGCCGCTGTCGAGTGAGCCGAAAACGATCAACGTCGGAGAGCTCGTCGAAAAGCTCGAGGAGCTGAGAAACCTCGGTTCAGTGCGCGAGGAAGACGGGCTTCTTGTTTTAGATCTAGCGAAAGCGGGCTACACGAAGCTGTTGGGAAGCGGCGACGTGAGCGTCAGAGTCAAGGTGCTGGTGCCGAACGCCACCAAGAGAGCTGTGGAGAAGATTCGTAGCTCGGGCGGAGAAGTCATTTTAACACGCGAGAGGAGCGGATAGAGGCATCGGGTCCCCTAAATCAAGCACGTAACGCGATGCAAAAAGCAGCCCGGGAGCAAGAGCGATGGTTCTCATAGAGTTCTTCTCGAAGCTTTCCAGTTTTCTGCCCAGCGTCAGGAGGCCTGCCAAGAGGCCCACGTTAACCAGGAGGCTCGCCCTGACGGGCCTCATCCTCATATTATACTTAATCATGAGCGATATTCCTCTCTACGGAGTCGAGAGAACCGGGCAGGCGCAGATCTACTTGTTCAATATAATCTTTGCGTCGAACGCGGGAACCTTGATGGAGTTAGGGGTAGGGCCTATAGTCACGGCCGGTCTGATTTTGCAGATACTCGTTGGGGCCAAGATCGTTAAGCTCGACCTCTCCGTGCCAGATGAGAGGAGGAAGTTCACGGCTGCCCAAAAGAGTCTGGCGCTATTCTTCGGGTTCTTCGAAGCCCTGATCTACGTGCTGGCCAGCAGGTACTGGCCCTACGTGGGAAACCCTATCACGGGCTCGGAAGCATCCTGGGCCGTTAGAGCTGCCGTGCTTCTCCAATTGACCGCTGCCACATACCTAGTGGTGCTCTTCGACGAGATGCTGCAGAAGGGCTGGGGCATCGGAAGCGCCATCAGCCTCTTCATATTGGCTGGCGTCGCCAAAACAATGTTCTGGGATCTCCTGGGCTACACTCCCTATTACGGTCAACACGTCGGCTTCATCCCCTTCCTGATACAATCGATATCGAGCGGCAACTTCAATGCTGTAGTATTGAGAAGAGGGCTCCCCGACTTAGTAGGCTTCGCTGCTACTCTCGTTGCGATAATAGTGCTAGTTTACCTGCAAGGAATAAGAGTAGAGATACCGATAACTAGCCAGAGGTTCCGAGGAATCAGAAGCAAAATACCTCTGAGCTTCATATATGTAACTAACATTCCTGTTCTCCTCGTGGGGATCGTGGTCGCAGACTTCCAACTCTTCAGGAACGCTCTAGCCTCCGTAGCCGGGAGCGGAAACCTCGGTTATAAGGTCCTAGATTGGCTTGTCCACTACATGAGCCCCCCGAGGGGGCTGGCCAACGCCATCGAGGATCCTCTGAGAGTAGCTATTTTCGTTCTCTCGTGGTTGATTCTCGGTATTCTCTTCGGCTACATGTGGGTTGAGATAGCTGGGCTGAACCCGAGAGCGCAGGCCGATAATATCATCAAGGGAGGCCTCGATATCCCGGGCATCAGGAGGAACCCGAAGGCCTTGGAGAGGCTTCTCGCGAAGTACATCTACCCGCTCACATTGATTAGCAGCGCCATAGTGGTGTTAATCGCCGTGGTCTCGGACATATTCGGAGCCTATGGAAGCGGCACTGGGATCCTATTAAGCATCGGGATAATCTATCAGTACTACGCGATAATATCGAGAGAAAGAGCTCTAGAGGCCTACCCGCTCCTCAGGAGAGTCCTAGGTGAGGAATGAGGCTTAAAGGCTCGATGCGCGCTCTCCTCTGAGAGCGATGCACGAGATGCCGCGGGACGGGTGAAGGTTCTTGCCTCCTAGGAACCCCTTCAAGACGGTAGTGGTCACGGGCGTGCCGGGGGTGGGTAAGACCACCGTCCTGAGCGAGCTCAAGAGGCTCGCTCAAGAGAGCGGCGTAGACCTTGTTGTGGCTAACTTCGGCGATTACATGTTGAAAGTAGCCGTCGCGAGAGGCCTAGTCGAGAGTCGGGACGAAATGAGGCGACTTCCTCATAGAGTCCAACTCGATCTTCAGGAGCTTGCCGCGCGGGAAATAGTGAGCGACGCGGCAAAGAGGCTCGGTCAGGGAGGCGTATTAGTGGTTGACACGCATAGCGTCGTCAAGACCTCCTCGGGCTATTGGCCGGGTCTGCCCGAGCACGTTGTGAGTGCGCTGAACCCCGATAGCATTGTGTTGATAGAAGCCGACCCAGAGGAGATACTTGCGAGGCGGGAGAGCGATGCTTCTCGCCGTCGCTCAGATGTAGGGAGCTCTCCCGAGGCATTGAGAGAGCTTATGCACATGGCCAGAGTTGCCGCCATGTCCAGCGCCGTCCTGACTGCCTCGAGCGTCTTCATAGTAGTGAACCCCCAAGGTAGGCCCGAGGAGGCGGCCGCTAAGATTCTCGAGCTCGTGGCTTCTCTGTGAGCGTGGCGAGGCTTGCTCTCGGAAGATCTCGTAGCAGTGGTCGGCTCGTATACGCTAGGAGCCTCCTGCTCGCTGTTAACGGGCTACGTCGTGAGGTATTTTGGTAATCCAACTGAAATGAGGAGGCTCAGGGAAGAGATCGAGGCTCTCTCGAGTCAGATGCCCTCTAAGCGAGATAGGGCTCTCTTCCCGAAGCTCGACAAGAAGGCCAGAAAGCTACAGAGTCAGTTGTCGTTGCTTAGGAGGAGGCACTTCAATCTAGCGATGAAGAGGGCTTTCCTCGTGGCTGGCGTCTACGTCCTCGGCTTCGTAATAGCGATAATGTTTTTGCCTCCTGTGGTGAGCTCGCCAGTGCACATTCCAATGTTAACAGGGATTGCCGAGGGCGGGCCCTACATACCGACGCTTTTCCTCTACATCTTTGTCTTATTCGTCTTGTCCCCTCTGACTCAACGAATTGTTGAACAATCTTAACAATAATTATTTAATTCTATAACCTCTTATCCTATCTATCAAATCTATAGTTAGATTTTCATAAAATGCTTTAACAAGTTCTATGGCATTGACTAGATCCTCGAGATCTAGAACCTCAACAGGGCTGTGAATGTATCTAGTTGGTATGCTCACGGTGGTGGCCGGCACCCCTTCCCTATTGAGCTGTATAGCAGTAGCATCGGTTGTTCCTCCCGGGAGGACCTCGGGCTGGTGGGGTATGCCGCGCTCCTTGGCCGTCTTCCTTAGCAGCTCCACCAGCTTAGGGTTTGATATCAGGCCGCTGCCAGCTCGCCCATCCATTATCTTGATCGCTGGACCTTGGCCGAGCTTCGCTACTGCGTCCTGAGGCTCCACGCCTGGCAGGTCGTTAGCTGCCGTGACATCGACAGCGAGCGCTACGTGAGGCTCCACCCAAAAGGCGCTTGTTCTGGCGCCTTTCAAGCCAACCTCCTCCTGAACCGTGGCCACCGCAACTACATCGACCTCTCTCGGCTCGATCTCGCGGAAGACGCGAGCGAGCACGACGAGTCCAGCTCTATCGTCGAAAGCCTTTCCTGTGACCCTCGTGCCGGCGAGTCTCTCGACAGGTGCGTCCACAACAACGATCGAGCCTTTCGCGATTCCCAGGCTCTCGGCGTCACTGCGGCTTCTCGCGCCGACGTCTATGTAGAGCTTCTCAATTTCTACGACCTGCTTCCTCTCCTCCTCCTTCATGAGGTGCGGGGGCTTGGAGCCTACTACACCCGGTATCCACCTCCCATCGAGAGTCCGCACTTTAACTCTAGTGCCGGGCAGGATCCTCTCATTCCATCCTCCTATAGGAGAGAAGAAGATGAAGCCGTTATCGTCTATGTGTCTGACCATTAAGCCGATCTCGTCCATGTGGGCTGCCAACATGAGGCGTCTCTTCCCGGTTCCTCTTTTGATGGCTACTACGTTTCCGAGCGCGTCAACGTATAACTCATCGGCGTGATCCTTCAGAAGCTCTACGATGGCTTCTCTTACTTCATCCTCATAACCGCTGGGTCCTCCTATCTCGGATAGCCTCTTCAGATCCGCGAAGAGCTCCCCGAGCGAGGTCCCACTCAACCGGCATCCCCTGCAACGCAGAGATTGCTTAGGATGAAGCTCAAGGTGATAGGAAGTCCTGGACCTTCGGGGGCTCTAGCGATAATCCCTTCCTCTCTCGTATCTTCCTAATGAGCTCCGGCAGAAGCGACTCCGGGACTGGGGCCCATCGACTGAATTCCATACCCCAGAAGGCTCTACCAGACGTCGCGCTCCGTATCTCTGTGGCTAAGTCGAAGGTCTCCGAGACGGGTAGCTCGCAGATTATCCTTGTCAGATCTCCGACCTGAGTGACGTCGTAAATCTTCCCCCGCTTCTTCGTTAGGACTGCCGTCACGGCGCTCATATATTGTAGAGGCATTCTGATATCGAGCTTTTGGAGTGGCTCTAAGAGGGTCGGCTTGGCAGAGAGGAATCCGGCGAAGATCGCATTTCTCACGGCCGGATATATCTGGGCGGGGCCTCTGTGAGCTGGGTCCTCATGTATTATGGCGTCATGTAAGATCACCTTGACTCCTCGGATGGGCTCCATGGCCAGCGGGCCGTTGCGCATCGCCAGCCTGAAAGCCTGTACTATGGTGTCGTGGACCTCGCGTAGATACTGCACGCCGACGGTCCTATCAACGAATATGTTGAGGTTCTCGTCGATGGCCCAGATCCTTCTAGCCTCGTCGGTCTCCCAGCCCGCCTTCTCGCGCAAGATCTTGGCCCTCTCTCTAGCGTCCTGGTCTTCCGTAACCATTCCCTCTTGAAGAAGAGCTATGGTCTCTTCGTTCAGAGGCTCCACGCTGAGATAGAACTTGTTATGCTTGTTGGGACTCTTACCCTCGAAGACTTGGCTTGCCGCTCTGATGCTTTCACGATACACGATGATGGGGGGCGAGGTCTTTACTTCTACATCGTAATTCTCCTTGAGAAATGTGAGGGCTATTTCGAGATGAAGCGGTCCCATACCTGAGAGCAGATATTCGCCCGTCTCTTCGTTGATCCTCAAAATCAGGTTTGGGTCCTCTATGGTTAACTTATGCAATGCGTCGACCACTTTAGGTAGGTCTTTTGCGGAGAGAGGCTCCACTGCTATCGTGACGACGGGCTCGCTGACGTACTTGAGCCTTTCGAAGGGCGAGGCTATCTCTTTGTACCTTACGTCCACTAGAGTCTCGCCCGCCTTAGCTCTATCGACTCCTAGAACCGCCAGTATGTTGCCAGCTGAGACTCTCTCAACAATCTCTCTGACGGGACCCATGTAGATGCTCGTCTGAAGCACTCTCTGAGCGGTGCGCGCGTTGACCAACCACACCTCGGTGCCAGCCTCGATGGTCCCACTAAAAAGTCTGCCCGTAGCCACTATGCCAGCGTGTCTATCGACACGTATGTCGTTGACCAGCATGACAGGGGGCCCGTTGGGATCTGCTTCGAGCATTGCCTTGCCGAGCTCGGAGTTCATGTCGCCTTTCCAAATCTTGGGCAGCCTGTACTTCTGCGCCTCTCTCGGGTTTGGCACAAACTTGACCACCATGTCGAGCAAAGCTTCGTAAAGTGGAGCGGTTTGGGCCAACTCCTCCACAGAGTTCTCTCCGCCGCGCGAGTAAGCATCTACCACATCACTTATCTTGAGGCCCTTGCTAGCTGCGGTGGGCACAGTGAGGCCCCACTTGTCTCTCGCCGACCCAAAGGCTACCATACCCTTGGCCGGATCGAGTAACCACTTATCGCGAAATTCCGGATCTGCATTATTGCTTATTATTGAATTGACTTCTTTTATTATTTCAACGAATCTATGTTGTATTTGAGTAGAAGAATATTTTAGCTCTTTTATTAGTCTGTCTACTTTGTTAATAAATAGTAAGGGGCGTACCCTCTCTTCGAGTGATTGCCTTAGGACCGTCTCGGTCTGCGTCATAACGCCCTCAACTGCGTCTACCACTACTATCGAACCGTCGAGTACCCTGAGGCTCCTCGTGACTTTACCGGTAAAGTCCACGTGACCAGGCGTGTCGATGAGGTTGATTATGTAGGGTCTGCCCTTGTACTCGTGATAGAGGCTTATGTTAGCGGCCTTGACGGTGATCCCTCTCTTCTGTTCCACCTCCAGATAGTCCGTGGCTAGAGCCTCGCCAGCTACCTTGAACGAGATTATGCCAGCCGCCGCTAACAAAGAATCTGTTGTGGTGGTCTTTCCGTGGTCTACGTGAGCAATTATTCCTATGTTCCTTACCTGCTCCAGATTTCCCATCATCTTCGCTATCTCGGATACCATCTTATACTTGGGCATGTCCGCCACCGAGACGTGTCTGCGGTTCTACTCCCCCGCTTCTCAACGAGGTCTCCCCTCGAGAATTTATAACGATTAGGTTGAGAGGGCGGCCGGCCCAATCTCTCCTCACCCGCAACGCATATCCGAGACCTCGCGAACTTGCGAACTCGATGGGTTTCGCGAGCGTGCCCAACGTCAGAGCGATCATCACCACATCGCGAGAGCCCTCTAGGAGGACGAGGAGTCTGACCAAAGAGCTCGCCCTGCTCTCTCGGCGCGTGATCCTTTTGAACCGAGGCAAGAGGACTCTCCCGGAGCTCTTCGAAGCGGCCATGGCAAGCGGAGCCTCAATTCTCTGTGTGGTGAACGAGAAGAGGGCTAACCCGAGCCTCCTAAGGATCTATAATGTGGGCGCGGATCTGCTGAGTGGCGCTTTCCATCGGTACAGCCTGTTCCTCGTTGGCGTGAAGCTCTCACGCGAGGGGGGAAGTCTCAAGAGCGTGGGGGCGCTCGAGAAGGCTGAGCTCGTTATAGAAGCCCCTATCAATGACGAGAGGTCAAGATTAACCGCGCTAGCTTTGGGCGAGGTCTACGACGCGAGACCTCAAACTGGTAGACGAGAGCAGGGCGTGCTTTACATACACGTACGTGACATAGAGAAGTGCACCGAAGTGTATTTCACAACGTTCCTCGACCGTGAAGTACGCATCGGTCCCGTGCTCAGGGTCGGGGAAGCCAGGCTTGTCGAGCGCGAAGTTCACGCGAGAATTTGAAGCGAAGTTGGAGCTCGAACTCTCCGACGAGCGAGAGGCGGAGACTCTACTTAAAGCATTGAAGCCCGAGTCGCTTAGCGCCCCCTCTGATAAGAGGGGGACCGTTGAAGTGCACCGCGAGGGAGCAAGGCTGCTCGTCGAGATCTATGCGAAGGACGTCGGCTCGCTGAGAGCGCTCCTTAACTCCGTGATATATATGGTCTACGCCGCCCTCGAGTCGCTCGAGAGAAGTCGTCGCGGTGGAGCTCGCGGCCGAGAGAGGGAGGAGAATAATTAATTGGCCTAGCGCCTCAGGCTGCTTAGGTGAGAAGCTCTGGCCGAGCAGCTTCCGCCCGAGATACAAGAGCTTGCACAAGAGCTCGATAGAGCTCAAGAGAGATACATCGCGATAGTCAATCAGAGAATAATCATCGAGAACGAGAACAAGGAGATAGAGCGAGTATTAGAGGCTCTCAGCGAACTCGAGGAGAACTCTAAAGTCTATAGACTCATTGGTAATGTATTATTTGAACAAAATAAAACTAAACTCATAGAGTCTCTTAAAGAAAAGAAAGAAACAAATGATTTGTTATTAGAAAGATTTAGAAGAGAGGAGGAGAGGCTGAAGAGACAGCTACAGGAGCTCCAAGAGTCCCTTAGAATTAAGGTAGCACAACACTATCAGCGGGCAGCCAGAATTGAGAAGCAATCTGCCTCGTAAGTCCCGCGCGTCACGCAGCGGTCTCCGGTTAAGCCAAGAAGACCTGCTCCGCTTGGTGGCCTCGGTAGACGAGGTCGTGGATCGCCTAAGCAGGGAGCGGGGCTCGCGCATTGAGCTCAGCGTAGTGCGCCTAGACTTGGGGGAAGACGGCACCCTCTCGGTAGGGGTCGAGGTGCTCGCGAGAGGAGACGAGGTCACGCCGAGAGAGGCTATAGATAGAGAGGCCTTGATCGCGATCAGAGAGATCCGGGAGGCGATCTCGAATGAGCTCGGGAAGCTTGCTCGAGAGCCTGAGAGAGTCGTGGAGGCTACTAGAGAGGCTTCTACTGGAGAGAGCTCCTAGAAAAATACTCCTTGTAACACACATTAATGCCGACATAGACGCCGCCGCAGCCTGCACTGTGCTCAAGCAATATCTCCTTTCGGTACTCGACGGCAATGTGACGGTGGATCTCGCATCGCAGGGAGGGCCCTCGGTGGCTGCTCGCGAGGCGTGCGCGAGGTGGGGCTCTTCGGAGAGGTGGCTCGAGCGTTACGAGGAGGGCGAATACGACTGCGTCATTGTAGTTGATGCGGCCTCTGAGCAGCATCTGGGCGACTTCTCTCGCGCGCTCTCCGGGAGCGCGCGCGCTCTCAAGCTCCTCATAGACCACCACCAGCGAAACGAGCTCCTCCGTGCAGTCGATGCATCGCTGCACGAGCCGAGATGCGCCTCCTCGTCCGAAATCGTTGCCCTAGTGCTTCCAGAAAGGGCTCGCAGCAAGGAGGCCTCGTGTCTTCTCATGGCCGGGATAATAGCCGACACAGGGCGCTATTCTCGGGCTTCGCCCTTGACTTTCCTAGCGTCCTACGAGCTCTACGAATCTTGCGGTCAGCCGATCTCGGAGCTCGCCGTTGCCCGATCGGAGCTGTCGGAGCGCGTAGCCAAATTGAAGGCGCTGCAACGGGCTGTCGTTAGGAGAGAGGGGGATTTAATAGTCGTGGCCACGCACGTGGGGAGTTACGAGGGGCAAACCGCCTCCTCGATCATAGGTCTCGGAGCCGACGTTGCATTGGTCTGCTCGTCGAAGGAGGAGAGCACGATCGTGATCTATAGGTTCTCCGAGAGAGTCACGGAGGAAGCAACGCGCAACATATTGAAGGAACTCGAGATTCTCCTGGGAAGCAAGTGGTTTGGTCACCTGCGTGCCGGGGTCTTCAAACTAGCTAAATCTTACTCGAAGAGGGAGCTGCCCCTATTGAGCAGAAAATTGGCTGACTCCGTAATTAAAGCTCTCGAGAAAGACTCTAACATAGAAGAAAGAAGAGAGAAATTGTAGCCCCCTTAGAACTGCTTCGACAAGCCGGTTTTCGGGACATAAGCCCCTCCTGCCCACTTAGCACCACACTTCTCGCATCGCCATATTCCAATTGCTTCTCTGGTCGTCTTCCCGACGACCCCACATGCCGGGCACGCGTGCGGAGCGTACCTCCTTTCCATTACTTCCTTCCATCTCTTCCGCAGAGTAGAACCGTACCTAGCCCCGAATCTACCAGCAATTCCTACGCTCTTAGTCTTGCCCATACTCTCCGCCTCGGATCTCGCCGTTCCTCTATTTCGTCCTTATCTCACCCTACCGATCCTACCCCGACGTTTTCGCTATTCTTCTAGCGTAACTGTTTCTGGTTCTTCGACACGTCGAGCGTTATATAGTTTAAGCCGCCTTCGATATCGCGGTGTTGCAACTAACCAGCCACCGCGTCCCCGGAGGTGCACTTCTGCGTATCGAGCGAAGACTCCAGTTGTGCGAAGTACTTCACAGCGGTCTTCCAAGCTAGATCTAGGGCTTCATCGATCTCTCTCAGCGTGAGCGCGCCGAAACCCGCTTTCTGTGCGCCGACCACCTCGCCGCTTTTATTGAAAGCTATCGTGAATCTTACATCGGCTACGGCCTCCTCCTCATCGTTGGGATCTGCGACGAAGTAGTCCCCTATCTTAGCTACTGTCGAAGTGACGACCCAGTTCTTTATCTCGAGACATTTATCTCGAGACCCGCGGATCAACTTAACGGAGTTGCCCGACATCTCGAGCTTAGGCAACCTCGTCGTCGCTAAGGCTGACATGGCCGCCAAGGATGCGGCATCTATAAGATTTCCCGCGTGACTCATGATATAGAGGTCGCACCAGACCACTAGAACCCTGCTCCCGGGGATGAGAGCGAGGGCCTTTAGGTCTAGCGTCTTTCCCGCCCGGAGCGACCTATCGATGACACGAGCGAGCTCGGCCGCGTTCTCGTCTGGAGGGCCTGGTTCGAAAAACGGAGAGGCTATGGGGACGAACTCCGCGTTGACTATTAGAACTCCCTCATCGGGCGTATCGGGGAACGGCGCGCCTAACTCGAGTTTTATCCCAGCGAGGACTAGAGTCTCGCCCAGCTTTACTAGAGCTGACCCATTAGCGCGCTCCGCGTAGTTAGTAACTATCTCTATTTTCCTCGGCTCATCGAGTTTCCTATTATCTATCCTGCGGCCCTCCGCGAGCAGAGAGAGCATTAAGTCCTTCTTCATTTTGGGAACGAGCGGGAGCTGTGTCGGAGTTATGGACATGTTTCCTTCACCCGCCTCCCACTTCGGCGAGCTTCGATACCTTCTCTCTAAGAACCTGCTTCTGGATGATATAGATCTCCTTGATGGCCTTGATAGCTAGATTCAGAGCCTCGCTTAACTCGCTCCGCGTGAGCACCCCGTTGAGCTGAAACAGTACTATCTTCCCCAATCCCGGCATCATAGCCACGGGCATGTCGGCCTCTCCCGCGCTGTCCTCGATCTCGTCCACGTCCACGACCAGTTTCCCCGCGATCTTTCCGATGGCCACTCCGGCTACGAGATCACGCATCGGTATGCCCGCATCAGCGAGAGCCAGCGAGGCCGCGGTCACGCCAGCGGTTCTCGTGCCTCCGTCGGCTTGGAGGACTTCAACGAATACGTCTATCACTGTCCTCGGATAGAACTCAGTTAGTACCGCTGCTTCAAGGGCCTCGCGCATGACCTTGGAGAGCTCGATTTCCCGTCTAGTAGGTGCGGGGCTCCTTCTCTCTAACGTGCTGAAAGGAGCCATGTGGTATCTGAGACGTATGAGAGCTCTGTCGGGCATCATGAGGTGTCTCGGGAGAGCTTCTCTAGGCCCATAAACTGCCGCCACCACTCTGGTCTTGCCATATTCTACGAGAGCCGAGCCTTGAGCCTTAGGTATGACTCCCAGAGCCATTCTGACCGGTCTCATCTCATCGGGTCTCCTACCATCATGCCTGAGACCCGTCTTTTCGTCGAAGAGCGTCACCTCGGCTTTGCTCAAGCGAGAATCCCCTCCTTCTGGGCTCTGATGTAGCTCGCGAGCTCTTGGGGCTTTGGCGGCTGCATAGAGCGCGCGTCCAGCATTTTCAACGTCAGCACAGCTATATCCTCACTCTTGGAGTCCGATCCCTTCACCCACGCTCTCGCATTGTTACCTAAAACGAGCTTCGTCTGGGTCTCCTCACTCAGCACATTCAAAAGCGTCCTCCTGCTCAGGAGTCTTATGGTCGTCACCATACTCACTTCGACTACCTTACCTTCGACTATCTTCCCCAGCTCTTTGCCCTTCAGCGTGAGAAGCGGGACCCTATTTCTATCGAAAGCGATCACGCGAGCCAACAAATACTCCCCTACGTCTATGTATTTTCTGAGGCTATCCACGTGAGCCTGCCTGAATAGCGTCTCGCTCAGAGGGAGCTGGGCCTCGTAGGGTCCGTTAATGTCGACGCTCCAGTACGACGTTCCCACGTCTTTGACTAATCCTATCACCAAGTCGCCCGGCCTGGGGATATAATAGAGCTGAAGTGGCGTGAACCATATCTTATCTCCTCTGATCTCTACTACGCCCGCTACGGCCGCGTAGAGCGTTTCGTTTTCTATATAGAGGTATGGCGAGGGGACCTCGAAGTCCTTCTTTACATACCTAGCTATGGGATCGCCTGGAGCCACGACATCGCGCTGCTGAACTAAGTATTCCATTTCTCCGACTTACCACTTGACCCTGCGCGTTGCCCCCCTTATTTGGCGTTTCTTTCAAATCGCAGCGAGCTTTTCTCGCCTTCGCGGGATCTCTCCGGCCATTCGCGATGCCGTTAAGGTCGTGTTAATCGTCGCGAAGATGGTTGGGTCGGCTCAGCGTTTTACTGTAAATGCGTTGTCCCGATTATCTCCACCGTGGCCTCTCCCCGACATAAATTGTTTAATTTGTCCAAGACTTCGGTCTGCATGCCGGCCGGTATCTCGAGCTCTAGCAGCAGAGCTCCGTCTTTAGACCACTCTACTCTCTTAACATCTCCTAGGTTCTTGACGCGCGGGTAGGCTCTGCTCGCGTGGGCTTGAGGTATTCTGACTCTCAAGAGTGCTCTGGCGAGCTTTATGGGCATCACTCGACTTAGCACCTTTACTATGGCCAGCGCCTGTTCCTCGACCGGCTTGAATAGGTCCACGCTGACCTTCGCCTCTTCCATAGCTGCCTCAATGCGCTGAGGCGGTATAGGGGTCTTGGTCCTAGGATCTATGGCATTGCGCGAAATGTATGTCACCACGAGCTTGCGCTTCGCCTCGAGCATCTTCCTCCTCTGCTCAGCGGTGAGCTGGAGTTCTCCCCGCCGAAGAATTACCTCGGCCACGGCTACGGGGTCATCGGTGCCAAAGACCTTCTTCAATTCATCTGGACTGGCCTTTAGGCCCTTCTTAGCATCTTTGTAAACGAAGTCCCCAACCAACACTTCCTTTGCGCTGGGCAGCCCGCGCTCTCTAAATTCCATGGCTCGTTCCGGGTCCACCAGCACCTCGAACCGCTTGCCCCCGACCTCGTATCGAGCCACTACGTACTCTCGAGAACTCAAAGAGGCCCCTCTCCCATGTTTTTCGTTTTTCTCCATCTCGGGCAAAAGAGCTTTCTGCGAAAAGCTCTAGCTAGCGCTTTCTCCGCGCTAGAATGGGCTCTCGATACATCATTAAGGCTTCAGAATGGCGGGCCCGCCGGGATTCGAACCCGGGACCTACGGGTTAAGAGCCCGCCGCTCCACCAGGCTGAGCTACGGGCCCACCATCTCCGCCCTCTAAGGTCAGAGAATTTTAAATCTTCTTGAAGGCGGCATCGGCTATACTCGTTCGATGGGAGCCTCAAAAGCGCCTGCCACCCCGCAGACCTGATCTCTCAGAAGAATTCTATCTCTTCTCTCCCCAGCGAAGAGCCCCTCTCTATGATGCATCCTAACTCTCGGAGTCTATCGTATACTTTCTCCACTGCCTCGAAGACTTCCCCCTCTCTCTTGGCTCCGGTGATCACCATCTTCCCGCTGCTAAATATCAGAAGCACGACGTGTGGGTCTCTCATACGGTATATCAGTCCGGGAAACTGCTCGGGTTCGTACATGTTGTTTTCGAGCTTGTAGGCGGCTTCTTCCAAATTAACTTCGACTCCCAAGTTAGCCGAGGCGACTATATTCTGGATCTGTATCTTCGGTTTACCTCTGATCTTTATTCCATGATCATATAAAACTTTTATTATCTTTTTGACTGCTCTAATTAATTCTTGAGTATTTTTAGCTCCAGTTACGACCATTTTTCCAGATTTAAATATGAGAGCAGTTACTTTAGGCCTATTTAATCTGAAGACCAGCCCGGGGAACTGATCGGGATTGTACTCTATTCCAGGCACCTCGCGCTCTATCTCGTGTAGATCCAGTGGGTGCTCCAGCGTCACCGTCGCTACTATGTTTTCTATGTTAGCTGTAGGACCGTGAGCATCGCGGAGAACTCCCACAAACGGTACCTCCTACGGAGTTTAAAAGAGAGTTCAGAGAAGAGATATTTGTATCTTCTCTTCGTCAAGTGCTCTTCCAACTCGAGATCTAAGTAACGAGGACCCTGCCTCCGCCTCTCCTCTTCAGCGCTCGTAGCTCTTTGTACGCGAGAGCTCGCCAAGGAGTCGAAACGAGTTCCCTCCGAGTCCTCGCCACCGCGCAGGATACCATGCCCTCAATAGCAACTATGCTGATGCTCGCTC
Organism: Fervidicoccaceae archaeon; assembly: GCA_038878695.1. Classification (NCBI taxonomy): domain Archaea; kingdom Thermoproteati; phylum Thermoproteota; class Thermoprotei; order Fervidicoccales; family Fervidicoccaceae; species Fervidicoccaceae archaeon. Next base: position 316,567 of record JAVZVD010000001.1, on the reverse strand, counting down.
CCAAGCGGGAGATCGCCTCGCGGATCTCCTCCAGTGCCGGCAATAGTTCGCGCGGCTTCACGAAAGGAAACTCTAACAGCGCTTCTTCGGTGCCGCGCTCGGGGTCGAGGCCGTAGATCACCACACCGCCGTAGTTCCGAGCAAGTCTCTCAATTAGTTCCGTGAGTTCACCGGTTATGAAGTTTGGCTTATAGGGATCAAGTCCGAACTTCTTGGTAAGCTCCTCGAATTTATCTAAATCTAGTACTACTATCGTGCCTTGGACCAGAGACGCGCTTTCGTTTATTGATCTGCTTCTCCTCGACACCAAATGAGCCCCCGGGTTGCTCTTATCAGGTCCCCCGAGTAGAGAGCAGTAAAATCAGAGTGATGCTAGGCTCATCATTCCTCTGGAGGTCAAGGGCTGCCCACTACATCATCCAAAAAGAGTTTCATCTCGCTAGCTAATATGAGTTTGCGTAGCCCGAGTTGAGCTGAGGAGGGAGTTCTATTGAGTCGAGCCAGCTCACGAGAGACCCTAGGAGTGATGCATCAAAGCTCTGTGCCTCCGCCTTCCGCGAGGGACCTACTCGAGGAGGCGAGGAGGCTCGGGCTCAGAGCCTTCTACATGAGGCCGCAGGAGCTGGCTGCGTGCGTCTCTGGCGAGGAGCCTTCCTTAATTAGGAGGGGGGAGCTTCTTCGCCTCGATGTGCTGCTCGTTAGAGGGCTCGGGCATCCTCTCAGTGTCGAGCAGTTAGCCTACAGATTAAGCTTACTGAGGCACATCGAGTTACAAGGAACGCTGGTGACGAATAGCAGCCTCTCCATAGAGCTCGCGAGGAACAAATTTCTTGCTCTGCTCAAATTGAGAGAAGCCGGGGTCCCCGTTCCCCCCACTCTGATCACGGAAAGTCTCCCGCTCGCTCTGAGATTCGTGGAGAAGTGGGGCAGCGTCGTAGTGAAGCCCGTAATAGGAAGCATGGGGCGCGGCGTGATTTTGCTCAGGGATCCCGACATCGCGTATGCTGTCTTCAGACAGCTCCTCACGTGGTCTCAACCTCTAATGCTCCAGAAGTACTACGAGAAAATCGGCAACAGGGATCTTCGTGTCCTGGTTATAAATGGAGAGCCTTATGTGGCGTACTACAGGGTTGCGAGAGAGGGGAGCTTTAAGACTAACGTAGCGCAGGGCGCGAAGATCGAGCCCGCTGGGTCAAGCTTTGGAGACTTAGGCGAGTTGGCGATCAGAGCGGCGAAAGCGCTCGGCCTATTCTACGCCGGAGTCGATATAATGGAAACGAGCGAGGGGAGCTTCGTATTAGAGGTAAATGCTTCGCCCAATTGGAAAGGCGCCAAGATTCTCGGCTATAACCCGGCAGCTAAGCTCATAGAGGAGCTGATAAAAGCTCGCAGAAGGTGAATTCGAGCTACTCGAGCCCTGCCATCACAAAGCTTAAGTCAAGGTAGAAGTCTCGATCCTGTAGAAGAGCTCGCGCCCCACGCGCCAATAGTCACACTTGATCCTCTCGAGGAAGCTCCTCTCTATCGAGGCCTCCTCGACCACCGAGATCACGACCTCTCGCGAGACCTCGGCGAGTCTTTTCACGGCATTCGCGACCTGCTCTTCGATGTGCGAACCCAACAATACCGTCAGCGCGAAAGAGGAGTCAAAACACGCCGGCCTGAAGGGGAGAGCCGATATGCTGGCTCTAACTACGTCGGCCTTCCAGGAGGAAATAGATCGCTCTAAGCCCTTTAGGAGCATCTTCTCGCTGAGGTCTGCTCCGACGTAATACTCAATTTGTTCGCTCAAACCAGCTCTCTGAGCGAATTCCCACAGGAGGAGCGTTCCGCAGCCTGCATCAAGTAACCTGCCCCTGAAAGCCGACGAAATTCTGCGAGCCACCGAGAAATATTTAACTAGCTGCTCCTCGCCGTAGAGCTCCTCGTAGCTCTCCGCTAAATTGTCGTAGTACTCGGCAATCATCGACTCGCCCTGATCCGAGGGCACCTTACCTAAGTCCTCATGGCAAGGAAATGGGGATCGGGGTAAAAGCTTATTTTAAGCGGCGAACTTGAGATTTCGCAGCATCCGGATATCGCAAGGGAGCGAGGTTGAAGTCTATCTCGAAAGAGCGCCAAGAGAAAGAGAGCGAGACCGCGCACGCCGCTTCAGGCTCCAAGAAATCAGCGCCGCCTCTGAAATACCTAAGAGATGCGCGTGGCAGGAGCGTCCTCGTGAAGCTGAAGGACGGGGGAGAATTCGTCGGCGTGTTAGACTTCTCGGACAACACTATGAACGTGATACTCAAGGACTGTCTCGAGCTCAGAGAATCCAATAATGAGCCTAAGGCCAGACATGGAACTATACTTATCAGAGGGAGCAATATACTATTTATCAGCTTAAATTATACCGCGTGAGCAGAGCAGAGCAAAGCCTTGATGCGGTTCAATACCGCGCAAGCGCAAGTCAAGCACGCGCGGTGAGGGGAGTGAATCCCAAGGAATTCATCAGCGTTGAGGAGGTCGCGTGGCCTCCTCCAGACAAAATGGAGGTCGAACTCGTCGAGAGAAAGGGTCTAGGTCATCCAGACTACATGGCGGACTCCGCCTCGGAGGAAGCCAGCCTCGCCCTCTGTAGATATTATCTCTCGAACTACGGGAGAATCCTGCATCACAACCTTGACAAGACCCTAGTGGTCGGGGGGCAATCCGAGCCGAAATTCGGCGGAGGTGAGCTGAAGCAGCCGATATACATCATCGTGGCTGGCAGAGCCACCACGGAGGTGATCTCAGAGACTGGGCGCGAGCAGGTGCCCGTGGGGCCGCTCATATTGAGAGCCGTTAAAGATTGGATCAGTAGAAACATGCGATTCCTCGATCCCGAAGAGCACGTGATCGTTGATTACAAAGTCGGGAGAGGAAGCGCCGACTTGCGCGGAATATTCGAGGCGGGAGATTCGATCCCGCTAGCCAACGACACAAGCTTCGGCTCCGGCTTCTATCCTCTGACAACGCTGGAGAGACTAGTTTACGAGACTGAGCGCATGTTGAACAGTAGGAGCTTCAAGCAGAAGATCCCAGAGCTGGGCGAAGACGTGAAAGTCATGGGCCTCAGGCGCGGGCGTAAAATAAAGCTCACCATAGCTGGTGCTCTCATAAGCCTCCTAGTCGACGATATTCAGCACTACATCAGCGTGAAGGAGCAAGTTGTCAGCTCGGTGCTCGATCTAGCCGCTAAGCTTGCTGGAGACTACGATGTAGAGGTCTATATGAACACCGGAGATATCATAGAACGCGGCATAGTCTACTTGACGGTGACGGGGACTAGCGCCGAGCACGGAGACGATGGGGCCACCGGTCGAGGAAATAGAGTAAACGGCCTCAATACACCGCTGAGACCGATGAGCCTCGAGGCTGCCGCAGGAAAGAATCCCGTGAACCACGTGGGCAAGATCTATAACGTGCTGGCTCAGAACGCGAGCAAGAAAATCTACGAAGAGACGGGAGAGCGTTGGGGCGTGCTGGTTCAAATTTTGAGCCAAATAGGGAGACCTATTAACAGGCCTCTGATCGCAGCCGTGAAGTTCCTGACATCGCCCGGCTCGATTAGCAACGAGGTAAGGTCTGCTGCCGAAGCGATAATGCTCGAGGAGTTGGATAATATCGCAAAGTACACCAAGATGATCGTGGAGGGGAGCGTTCAGCTATTTTAGCAGTTTTTATCGTAGTGTATCACTTCATTGTCTCGCTACGTCGCCGCGCTAGTCTTCACCGGGAGCGCTCTCTTGGGGTGCCTTCTCGGCCAGCCTGAGCTTTAAGCTCTTGATCCGCAGCATAGCCTCCCGCCTCAGCCTCTCTAGTGCTTCGAGGTCTCCACCTCGTGATTCGTATGCTTCCTTGACAATCTTCTCTACGATGTAATATCGCTTGTACTTCTCATTGAGCTCGCGCCATTTGATGCCGGAAAGCTTCTCGGCCACCTCCTCATCGAAGGGGAGGATCCCTCTGAGCATCATGAACGCTATCAACGGGTAGCCCACGTAGCCTCGGAGGAGCGTGCCGTTGTCGGTGGAGTAAGCGAGGCCCTGTTCCAGGTCCAAATATATCTCGTAGATCCTCGTTCCATCGGAAGATGAGACCCTGGCTCGCTTCTCGTCAATGATCTTGACTCTTCCATCGGCTATGGCCGAGAGCGCCTCAAGCACTTTGATGGGTGGAGGAGGAGCGAGTGTTCTCGTCGATGATCCTGACGCGCCGAGCATCTCTCCTCATCATTATTTAAATGATTTCGAATAGCACGCCTTTAAAATGGCGAGAAGCAGGAGTCGCCGCGGCGACTAGGATTTCTCCGAGCGCTCTCTCTCGAACTTAACGCTCAAAAGGCCTTCGGCGCTCACCCTCAACGGGAGCTCCTGTGAGGGTCGTCCTTGCGTACAGCGGAGGACTCGATACAACCGTATCCGTGGCTCTGCTCAGAGAGAGGCTCGAAGCCGAGGTGATAACCGTCACGGTAAACGTGGGGCAGAGAGAGGACTTCCACGAGATAGAGAGCAGAGCGTATGCGGCCGGGGCTTCGAAGCATTACACGATCGATGGGGTAGCCGAGTTCGCGGAGAAATACATCTTGCCCTGTATAATGCTGAACTGCTGCTACGAGGAGAAGTATCCCCTCGGCACGGCGCTCGCTCGCCCATTCATAGCTAAGGTATTAGCCGAGGTTGCTAGACTTGAGGGGGCCGACGCGGTCGCGCACGGTTCCACCAGCAAGGGAAACGATCAGGTCAGATTTGACTTAACGCTCATGGTGGAAGCCCCTGGAGCTAAGATACTAACTCCCGTTAGGATGTGGAGATTAACGCGTGATTGGGAAATAGAGTATGCTAAGAAGAGAGGTTTGCCCATTAAGGTCGATCCAAGCAAGAAGTACAGCGTCGATGAAAATCTATGGTCGAGGAGCGTAGAGGGCGGGCCCATAGACGACGAGTCTCTCCCTCCACCGGAGGACGCCTTCGAGTGGACGATATCTCCCGAGAAGGCGCCAAACGACCCTCTCGCTATTGAGCTCGAATTCGCGCAAGGAAGACCCATCGCGCTAAACGGCGAGAGGCTCGCGCTACACGAGCTAATAGCTCGTCTAAACTTCGAAGCCGGGCGCCACGCCATAGGTAGGATCGATATGATAGAGAATAGGCTCGTGGGACTCAAATCGAGGGAGATCTACGAGGCTCCCGCCGCAACAGTATTACTCACGGCGCACAAAGAACTCGAGAAGCTTGTCCTGACGCCTCGTGAGTACAGGCTCAAGAGGACGCTGGACTTCGAGTGGAGCGACCTAGTATATCAGGGTCTGTGGTACGAGCCAGCACGCTCTGTTATACAAAAGATGGCGGAGGAAATGAACTCCTACGTCACGGGGCGAGTCAGTCTCAGGGCCTATAAGGGGGCCCTCTCCGTGGTGGGGAGAGAGAGTCCCTACTCGCTTTACTCGAAGACCAAGGCGGACTACGAGAGGGGATGGTTCCCGTCGGAGGAGGAGGCCGTAGGCTTCATAAAAATCTGGGGCATGCACAGCATCGACGCCTACCTCAAGAGGAGAGCTGTCGGCCTATGAGGAGGTATAGAGAAGCTGCGCTCGGCTTGGGCGATGAATTTGTCACTAAGTACACGAGCAGCGTGGTCGTCGACGAGGAAATTCGCGAAGAAGTCGTGCAGATCATGCTAGCTCACGTCATACACTTGATAGAGCTCGGACTGATCCCGATCGACCCTGGCAGGAGATTGGTGTCCGCTCTCCTAGAGTTGCTCGAAGACCCGAACAGGCTGAGACTTGAGAACATGATAGTTGAGGATGTACACGAGGCTCTCGAGGTTCTCCTCGGAGAGAAGGTGAGAGAAGCGGCGGGCTACGCCCCTCTCGGGAGGAGCAGGAACGACCACGTAGCAGCAGCTCTGAGACTCAGACTAGCCAAGAGGACGTTGAAGCTCCTTCGCCGTGTACTCTCGTTGCGTGAGACGTTGGTGAGGACTTCCGAAAGATTCCTCGACACACCGTTCCCTCTTCATACTCACTTCCAACCAGCGCAGATCTCGACGTACGGGCATTATCTCCTCGCACTCGAGGAGGAGCTGAGAGATCTCAGCGAGTTAGCGCTAATCGATTTAAAGTACGTCTTGAGGAGCCCCTTGGGAGCCGCAGCTGGCGCTGGAACCTCTGTACCGATAGAAAGGGATGCGCTCGCTAGCTCGCTCGGCTTCGAAGGCGTGATCGATAACACGCTTTACTCCACGAGCTCGCGTGGCTTCGTGTTGAGGATCCTTCATGACCTAGCTTCTCTAGCCGTGCTCTATAGCAGAGTAGCCACGGACTTCTATCTATGGAGCAATCCCGCACTATCTCTCATCGAACTCCCGAGTCACCACGTCCAGACTAGCAGTATCATGCCTCACAAGAGAAACCCGGCGAGTGTCGAAGTAATGAGAGCGAGGTGCATAGAGGTGCTCGTCAAGCCTCTCCTCGCCTCAATGATAGAAGCCAAGCTCCCCACGGGATATAGCTTGGATCTGCAGGAGATCACGAAGCATGTATGGGAGGCATTCGATTTACTCGAGGAAGCCACGACGGTGTTAGAAGACCTCGTGGGTCGGGCCGAGCCGAACAGAGCCGCGATCGAGGTCTATCTGAGGTCGTTTTATTGCGGACTTGTCGAGGCCGCGGAGCTCGCTTCCATGCGCCTCGGTCTTCCCTTCAGGGAACTACACGCCAAGATAGCCTCGCTGCTAAGAAAACACGGGTGGGACTGTTCGAAAGTCCTCGAGGCGCTTGGCTCGGAGCTCGGGATGGAGCTCTCCGGCCTAGCCGACCCAGTCTGGGTGCTCTCTCTCAGGAGCTCGCTCGGCTCGCCTTCGCCAGCGGCGCTGCGAGATTCTCTGTCGAGAGCGCGAGAGGCTCTCTCTTTACACGAGATGCGAGCGAGGGAGTTCGAGAAGAGGCTCGAGGAATCGGTCGAGGGGCTCAAGAGGCGAGCGAGGGAGCTCGCGCGAGGGAGTGCGAGTTGATGAGCGTTGACTCTCCCGGGAAGGCACTCGACATCATGTTAGTTGTTGACGTCGTGAGAGCGGAGGAGAAGCTGATCTGGAGAGCTCTTCTACAGGAGGGGCTCAAGGTCGCCGTGGTCAATGTCAATCAGACGCCTCTGAGCTCGGAGGAATGCAGAGCACGGGCGGCTCTAATAAGACCCGTCAGCATGTACAAGGCCACGTACTCCGCCGCTGTCCTCGAGTCGGGAGGTTGCATCTCGATAAACTCAAGCTCCTCGATACTCACATGTGGCGATAAGATTCTCACTTACTCGCGTCTCAAGCGCAGCGGAATCCCAGTGGTAGAATCTATCATTGCAATGCACAGCAACGCCGCTCTCCGAGCTCTCCTCTCAATGAAGAAGCCTCTCGTCGATAAGCCCCCTATAGGTAGCTGGGGCAGGATGGTCTCGCTCATTCGAGATAACAACGATGCCAAGACCGTGGTGGAACACCGCGAGATGCTCCACTGCACGCAGGAGAAGGTCCATGTTATACAGAACTTCATAGATACGGGTGGCGAGGATGTCAGATGCATCGTGGTGGGCGGGGAATGCGTAGGCTGCATAAAGCGCATAGCTGGTCGAGAGGAGTGGAGAGCTAACGTGGCTCTAGGCGGCACGGTTGAGCCCCTAAGCGGCACGGAGGGGCTCGAGCTTCTCTCGGAGCTCTCGATCAAAGCAACGGAGGCCGTGGGGGCCTTCTACGCAGCCGTCGATATTTTGCGTTCAAAGAGCGAGGGGCCTCTGCTCGTCAATGAGGTAAATGGGGTCCCCGAGTTCAAGGGGTTCATGAGAGCTACGGGGATCAACGTAGGAAATATACTAGTAAAAAAGATATTAGAGTTTATAAGGAAATAATTTCGTCTCTTCTCGAGGATGCCCTCTTTGAGGAGATATATAGCAGTCTGTATGACCGGGGCCAGCGGTCTGATATACGGTATCAGGCTCGTTGATCAACTTTTGGCTAGGACCGACCGCGAACTGGCCGTGGTCTATAGCCGTGGGGCAAGGCGCGTGGCCGAGCTCGAGCTCGGAAAGGACCTAGCAATTCTGCTCAGAGAGCTCGTCAAGGGGCGTGAAGATAGAGTCGCGATCTACGATGAGAACGACTGGTTGAGTCCTTTGGCGAGCAGTAGCACCGTCCCGGAGGCCGTTGTAGTAGCTCCTTGTAGTCTCAGGACTCTCTCCGACATTGCCCGCGGCTCGCCGAGGAACGTAATAGTTAGAGCTGCGCATTCCGCCATCAGGCTCAGGAGGCCTCTAGTGCTGGTGGTACGAGAGACTCCACTAACCGCCGCGGACATAGAGAATATGTTGAGAGTATCGCTCATGGGAGCTGTGGTGTTGCCGGCCTCTCCCGCCTTCTATTATGGGCCCAAGTCTATTGACGACATCGTCTACTTCGTTGTGGGCAAGGTGTTAGACGTCCTCGGCCTGGAGCACGACCTATACCCCAAATGGGCTTCTCGTTCACGCGAGAGCTCGAGCTCAAACTTTATGCCTTGAGAGAGCGAGACGCTACACGCCCCGCCGCCAGAGAGAGCTTCTTTGAGACCCGATAGAAGCGGGACCGTGAGAAGGAGTGTGGGCGGCGGGGCACACGAGAGCTTGCCCGAGCCTTCTTCTTCATCACTCTGGGAGCACGACGCTACCGGTGACTTCTCCTCGGAGCACTTTGGCGATGTTCTCTGGGTCGCTCCCATCGACCACGTACATCGTTATACGCGCTCTCCGCAATATGTCGAGAGCCAAGGCGTCTATGAGCTCGTAGGTCCCGGCGAGCGTCCTTCTATCATTGAGTAACCTGCTCAACTCGGACGCTTTAATCGTTCTCAGGAGCCTCGCGTCTCGGTGCTTTTCGGGGTCCTTATCGTAGACGCCGCCTGCTCTACTCGCGTTTACCAAGACTTTAGCTCCAGCCGTCTCGGCGGCTATCGCAGCAACCGCGCCGGTCGACTGACCTGGTTGGAGGCCTCCCATAACTATTATCCTCTCGAGCGGGTCCTCAAGCTGTTCTATCAATTGCTCGATCGAGCTTGGGGGTCTCTGTAGAGCTACCCTCCCTATGGTCGATGCTAGGAGTCTGGCGTTTAGGCGCGTGACCTCTATACCGAGCACATCGAGTGCTGCCTCGCTCAGCCCTAAGGCTCTCCCAGCCTCTATGTACGTCCTGGCTATCTTGCCTCCGCCCACAACGACAATAGGTCTATACCCTTCGTCCCAGAGCCTCCTAAGCGTCTCCGCATATTTGGCCACGCTGCCTGGCTGATCGGGCTGCACATATCTACCGCTTATCTTGATAGCCACCCTCACTTTCCCGATCATCGCGTGCTCCCTACTCAAAGGTGCGCTCACGATCCTTCACCCCTTAAAAGGCCCGGGCGTTCTTTATTGCTTGCTTTTACACGTGTTATCGAACACCTTGTTTGGGATCTCCTCGTCGAAGCGCGTGAGCGCAAAATTTTATTCGGGTCTCTCGAGCGTCGAGGCCTCTGCCGCCGTTATAGGCTCCTCCTCGACCTTTCTCAACTGAGACCTATACATCTCAACGAGTTCCCTACACGTGGTAGCGTCCTCGGCCCTTTTATCATCGCGCCAACGTAGAAATCTCGGAAACCTGATGCTTATACCAGTTCCCTCTCCCACGCGGTCCCGCCCGCAAGTGTGCGTAGGGCTTAGCGTGAGCTCAGCCCCGATTATCTCGGCCACGAGGACAGGCTCGACCCAAACGTCGGGGACCAAGTCGCTTACGACGCGTGGAGGCTTCTCGCGGACTATATAGGGGCCTAGCACGCTCTCCATCCTAGCTAAGTCTTCATCGGTGAAGCCTGTACCGACCTTGCAGACGGTCTTATAAACGTCTTCCTCGGCATCGTAAGCGGCCATTAGGAGCGTGCTAAGCTTACCCGCCCTCTTGCCACGCCCGTAGAACGCCCCGACGACTACGAGATCGACTGTGTCTATCATCTCGCTCCTATAATCTCTCTTGTATTTAATCCAGAGCCAGCCTCTGCTCCCCGCCTGGTAGACGCTTTTCGCATGAACGGCCTTCACCATCACACCCTCAGCGCCGCTTTCTACTGCTTTCATGAAGAATCTCTCGAGCTCTTCTGCGTTCTCCACAACGATGTACTCCGAGAGCTTGACGCTCTCGCTCTCGCGCACTATGCTCTCCAAGATCTCCCTGCGCTCTGGGAGAGGCCTCGTCGTGAGGTCCTGGCCATCGCAGTATATCGCGTCGAATAGGAACAGTTTCACGGGGACCTCCTTCATTGCTCTCTGAACATCGTGTTTTCTCTTCCTCGTCATGAGCTGTTGGAAGGGCCTCATGTCACCGGTCTCGGGGTCCACGGCTACTATTTCCCCCTCCACTATGGCTTCTTTACACACTAAGGCCTCACGTACTGCCTCTACTACATCGGGGAACATGCCCGTTATGTTCTCCATCCTTCGCGAGAATAAGATTACAGACCCGTCGCTGCTTTTGTGTATCTGCGCTCTCTCGCCATCGTATTTGAGCTCGACGAAGGCTCTACCGCCTACCTTACTCAACATTTCTTTAGGATCTTTGTGCCTCTCGGCGAGCATCGGCTTTACAGGCACGCCCACCTGTGGCGTTACAGCTAGTAGAGCCTCGATCCCCCGCTCTACAAGCAACTTGGCCACGGCCCCCAAGTCGGCCCTCAGATTATAAGCTCTCTCAATGATCGCCGGATCAGAGCCCCCGGCGTAAGCGAGAGCCAGAGCGTCGATTATCGTCATATCGCCAACTCCCACCCTATGTCGCCCTTCAACGAATCTAACGATGAATCTAGCCTCGATGGGTTCCGAATCCTTTAGGAGCCCAGCTAACAACCTCAGCTTAAGATCCCTGCTTCCCTCCCCCTGAGCTAGGGCGATCCTCGCCAGAATATCGTAGACCCTGGCGACGTCGAGCTTCGCTCTAGCCGCCGACTCGATAAATGCCGCTAAGCCCCTAGCCGTGGTCGAGGGCTTCATTCGCATGAGCTGCTCCGTCACTTTACCGAGATCGCCCTCTCGCTTATAGAACTCCACAACCTGTTGCTCCTTGATGTTCAGCGCGAGCGATATCGCCTTAATTATAAGCTTCTCGCCGAGGCCGAGCTCCGGGAGCCCTCTCCACTCGGGCCACAGCTTACCTTGTAGGAAGTACACGACTTTATCGATGAGAGGAGCGGGCGTTTTCCTGAAGAGCTCGACGAGGATGTTTGTAGAGGCTATCCTCGACGAGGTCTTCTCTAACATATCGAGGGTCTCTGCTATGAGCTTGAAGTCCAATGTCCCACCAGAGCAACTATATGGTGGAGGTAGAATCAAAAAAAGCTCCCCCTTTGGCCGTAGAGCTGAGACGTGTCCGTCTTCGACGCGACGTGTCGCTCTGACAGCACCACGAAGTCACGATGGCCTGTGGTGAATGGTTTATATTATTGCCCTCTACGAGACAGTCTACTGCTGATAGCGCGATTGAGACCGCGAGGGCGAATAGAGGGCCGCAGAGGCTCGTGATGAGAGCCGGCAAGGATGACGCTGATGCGGATGAATGATCAGAGTTATTCTGAAGTTGTTCGCAAGATCCTCTCCTCCACGTCGCCTCCGGGCTCTTTTTCCGCGAAGATGCGACCAGTGAAGTAGTACACCTCGACCTCGCGTCTCTTCCAACAATCTGCTCTCATACCGGCCTTAAGGCACGTATACGAGAGGAATGTCTCGGCATCCCAGCCGTGCTCTACTGGGACCTGGGGCAAGAGAAGGCCCGAAAATATTCCGTGCTTCACGACTAGCCCCATTCGACCGACCTCAACTTTTTTGGGTCTCTCTTCCGGCTCACCGGGCAGAATGGAGAGTCTAGATAAAACTGTCACCTCGAACACCGAGAGAGGCAGCTCGCTGAACTTGAGAGGAGGGAACCTAGGATCCTCGAAGGCCGCGGCAAGGGCCGCCTCTGTTACCGCATCTTCGAGAGGCCTCGCGGGCTCCACAAACCCCACGCAGCCCCTCAACTCTTTCCCCCGCTTACTCAACTTCTCTATGGTGACGAAAGCCGCCCCGGGCCTTCGCAATTTCTCTGGCCCGCGCTCGAGTTTAGGCCTCTCCCCTAGGAAAAATCGCTCCACGACCTGTCTAGCTACTTTAACGAGGTACGCGCCCTCCTCGAGTGTGAGTTCCTCTGGGTCGAGAGGTCTCTCGACCAATTCGGCTTCTCTCTCACTCTTCCCCACCTTTCGGCATTAAATTCTTAGATCGACCCGGGGAGCCTCGTATCGCCTCCTCTCGCGTCTCAGATGAAATGAGCGCCTAGAGGGGTGGCTCGATACGAAGATTTTATTCCGTGCACATCGGAAGCGCGCGTAGAAGGGGGGTCTCCAATGGATCGACGAGATAAGGTTCTCGTCGTAGATTTCGGAGGACAATACTCTCACCTCATAGCCAGGAGGATCAGAGAGCTCGGAGTTTACAGCGAAATAGTGCCTCTGAGGGACCTATCGAGAGAGCTCGTTGAGGAATTGAAGCCCAAAGGTATCATTCTCTCTGGTGGGCCCTCGAGCGTTCTCGAGGAAGACTCTCCAAAGGCTCCTGGGTGGATCCTGGAACTAGGAGTCCCAATTCTCGGCATATGCTACGGGCACCAGCTCCTGGCACAGATGCTTGGAGGCTCGGTGGCTAGAGGTAGAGGTGAGTACGGAAGAACCAGAGTGAGGTTAGTCGCGATGGATCCTCTGCTGAAAGGTCTCGAGGAGGTGGAAGAGGTCTGGATGAGTCACCGCGATTACGTCGAGAAGGTTCCCACCAATGCGGGGATCCTGGCCGTATCCGTGGATACGGGATACGTGGCAGCGTTCAGGTTAAAAGATAGGCCTGTATACGGTCTCCAGTTTCACCCCGAGGTTTCCCATACCAGAAGAGGCAAGACCATATTGGACAACTTCCTTCAGATCACGGGCGCGGAGAGGAGCTGGAGAGCCGGCGACATGGTGGAGAGGATAATTAGAGAGATACGCGAGACCGTAGGCGACGATGGGAAAGTCTTGTGCGCCGTGAGCGGTGGCGTGGACTCGACAGTTACGGCCGTACTCATCAAGAGAGCCTTGGGAGATAGGCTCGTCGCTGTCTTCGTAAATCACGGCCTGATGAGAGAGGGCGAAGTCGAGGAGGTCATTAACAACCTCAAAAGCGTCGGGATAGAGCCCCTCTACGTCGACGCGTCCGAGCTCTTTGTGAGGTCTCTAGAGGGAGTATCGGACGCGGAGGAGAAGAGGAAAATCATCGGAAAGCTATTCGCTGACGTATTCAGGAAGATCATAGAGAGAGACCCCAGCATAAAGTGGTTAGCTCAAGGTACGACTTACCCCGATATTGTAGAGAGCGGTTCAAGGCCTCACTCGGCTAAGATAAAGACGCACCACAACGTGGGGGGTCTGCCTAGCGATCTAGGCTTGAAGCTGATCGAGCCCTTAAGAGAATTTTACAAAGACGAGGTAAGGGAGATCGGCAGATCTATCGGCATTCCAGAGGAAATTTTGAGGAGACATCCCTTCCCAGGGCCCGGCCTCGCGGTCAGGATAATTGGCGAAGTCACTAGAGAGAAGCTAAGCATAGTCAGGAAGGCGTCGTTGATAATAGATGAGGAAATCAAAAAAGCTGGCCTTTACGATAAGCTGTGGCAAGCTTTCCCCGTTTTAACGGAGAGCAGGTGGGTCGGCGTAACCGGTGATTCCAGGAGAGAGGGTTATGTGCTCATCGTAAGGGCTGTCGAGAGCGAAGACGGCATGACGGCCGATTGGGCGAGACTACCCTATGAGGTCTTAGAGAAGATCTCGGTGAGGCTCACAAGCGAGATACCGGAGATAACCATGGTAGCATATGCTGTGACATCTAAACCCCCCTCGACGATAGAAGCTCAGTGATCCCTCTCAGGCGTTCTCTGAAGTCTCTCGGCTTCTTCTAACACGGCTTTTATGGTCCTCCAGTGTCCCCCGGCCCAATAGATATTGCCGCAATTATCGCACTTCAACGCTCCTTTCCCAGGAGTCAAGCCGGCCGCTTTCACTTCATCGATATCGGCTCTTCTAAGAACAGAATTGCAAAGAGGGCATCTACTGTGCTCCGGGTCAATCTTCAACCTGAGCGAGAAAGCCTCAGCCACTTTGCCCAAAGCTCTCGGGAGGCGCGCGGAGTCCTCGGGCTCTAAAAGGAGGACCTTGCAGTCCATGCGTCGAGCCGTAGCCGCCAGGACTCTGTCGCCGGTCACTAGTATTCTGCCCTCGGCTTGGCAGAGCTCCAAGAGTTGGGCGTCCTCTAAATTCGTTGAGTAGACGGTGTCGTAGCCTAGCATCCTCAAGTACCTTGCCAGATTACCCAACATAGCATCAACCGCGAATTTGAGATGGTAGCTCTTCTTGGGATCCGCTGACATATCGACATCTCGGGGAGCATCACGCATAGAGAGCTAACGCTTTGACGAACTCATCGACACCGAGGATCCCAACGGGCTTCGAGCTCTCGACTACGAGCACTCCTCGTGCTCCGCGTTCTACTAAGAGCTTAGCGGCTTCGCTCGCAGGGTCTTCCGGGGAGACCGTTAAGGGCCCCTCGAGCGGGCAATCTTCCACTCGCAGCTCTCGCCTGGCCCTCTTCCTGCTCCTCTCGGGCAATTCCTCATGATAAAACACGAAAGCCCAAGCTATGTCGTCTACGCTGATCAAGCCGACTAGCTCCCCTCTTGGACCATAGACGGGGACTGTATCGAGTCTCTTCTCTATCATGATCCGTCTGAGGTGCACAAGCCTCTCGCCGTACCTCGCGATGTAGATCGCCGGCGACATAAGATCTCGAACGGTTATATCCGTGACTCCTACGAAGAGTCGAGCCAGATCCCTCCTGCTGAGGAGTCTGAGAGGATCGCCGCTCACTAAGAGCGAGATCGCCTTCTTCTCTAACATAATTTTAGCCGCAATCGTGACGGTTTCGCTCTCGCTTATAGTGTGGATGTTGCTACTTACGAAACTCGACACGTGTAGACCTGAGACTGTCGCTAACCTAGTCCTTTCGGTTAGGAGCTTCTCGAGCAGGACCTCGCTTGCGAAGATGCCGAGGGGTTTGCCCTCTTCAACCACGAGGACCACATCGGACTGATTTCTCCGCATAGCCCGAAGAGCCTCGCTCACGCTGTGATCCTTATCTACTACGGGGAATCTATGTCGAGCCAATTCTCCTACCCTCACGGAGGCTTTATTGGCCAGTTGTTGGCTCAGCATCTTAGGAGCCCCGGCTTCTCGTAGTTAACTCGCGACTAGGAGTCTAAGCACGTCGTGCTTCGTAAATAGTCCAACTAGTTCTTCTCCCTTAACGATAGGCAGACATCCCACGCCTTTCTCGATCATTCTCCTAGAAGCATTTCTCGTGTCCTCGTCGAGCAGGGCCGTTATCACGCTCTCGCTCATGAGATCGATCGCTAATGGGATTAGGTAAATTCTGAGTCCACCGGTGCGCCCCTTCTCTAGTGGCGTTTCGCGCTTGAGGTAGCTCGGACCGCTTGTGAACGAGCGGAGGTCTAGAAAGAGGACGTCGCGCTTGGCTATCACGCCAAGCGGCTTGCGCCCTTCAATGACTACAACTTTGTGGTAGGGCTTCTCTTCCATCGCTTCAAGGACCCTATAAATAGAATGGAAAGGTGAGACCGTTGGGGGGGAGCGGTCCGCCACCTCGATAACCTGTTTCACCTCGCCCTCGCCGTCGGCGTAAGCCTTAACGGCGTCGGTCCTTGTGAATATGCCGACTAGTTTCCCTTCTTGGTCCACTACGGGGAGAGTCCCTACGTTGTTCTTCAACATGAGCCTAGCCGCATATCTCACATCCGTCTTCTCGCTCACCGTGATAACTGGTGATGACATGACAGCCTTCGCCGGGATCTCGTCGAATGCTTTGCGCGACAGCGACGGGTTGAGCATAGCGCGGACGAGGTCCGTGGAGGTCAGGACGCCTAAAGGCCTTCCTCGATCCTCTACTACGACGCGATTTATCTTGTAACGCAACATGAGATTTCTAGCGCGAGCCAGGCTCTCACCGGGCGCTATGGCCACCACCGGAGAGCTCATATATTCGCTTACTTTGGAGACCAAACTTTCACCTCAACTTAATAGGGCGTAGAGAGCGTCGCGTGCTGTGATAGCTCCCACCGCCTTGCTGTTCTCGATCACGAGAAGCGCGCCTACGTTGTCCTCGATAATTTTCGAGATAGCTGCTCCTACGTCTTCGCGTGGATCCACCGTCCGTATGCGAGACGAGCTGGCGAGACGCGCTGACTCAATCATGAGGAGCTCCTCTATATAGCCTTTCTTTGTCTCTCGGAAAGCCGCGCGAGACGAAATGTAGCAACAAACCGCATCTGCCTCGAGAATAGATGTAATGTTTCCGGAGGCGTCCGCTAGGAATATCCTACGGAGCCTCGTCCTTGTCATCTTTCTCACTGCCTCGATAAGAGGCGC